>JACRDR010000394.1 GCA_016212845.1 Elusimicrobiota bacterium | reverse complement strand
GTGGAACGTGCCCAGTCCGTTCAAGGCGCCGGAGAACTTCCTACAATTGCTTAGCGACGGGGCTTGGAAGTATGTAGGCTATTCATCCAAGGCGTACTTGGCCGCCCGCGCCGAAGGCCGGACGGTGTCGATGGCCGAGCTGCATTACCGCAAGGCCGCGCCGGCGCCGGAAAGGCCCAAGCCCATAATGACCGAACACGAAACGCCGCAAACCTCGGCCCGCGAGCTCGTCATCGAAGTCGAGATGTCGAAGTCGCCCAAGGTGCAGCAGCAGCTGGAGCGCATCGTCCAGCGCATGGCCCGCCGCCTGCGCACCGGCGCCCGCCCGAAGCTTCAGGCCAAGGCCGGCAGCAAAGGCGCCCTGTGGACGATCCGCATCGCGCTGCGCGCGGACGCGGACTCCCGGGCCCAGGCGAGCCGCGCGACCAAGTTTCTGACTCACGAGGCGTCGGGGCTCCGCCTCCTGTCGCTGTCGCAGCCTTCCGAGGGGAAGACCTACGTCGCCGAGCCGGCGGAAGAAGCGCCGGCCCAAGAAGCGCCCGAATCCGCCCTAACGGACTCTCCGGAACCTGCGGTTCAGGCTGCTCCCGCTCCGGCATCCGACTCGGTGGGGCAGGCGACGCTCGGCCTGCTCGACAAGTTCACGGTTTCCGGCCCGCGGCCGATAGAGCGCGGCGACGCGTTCCTCTATGCGCAGGGCGCCAAGGCGGTGCCCGCCGAGCTCGAGGACGCCTGGAAGCGCCGGAGCGTGAAGCGGCGCACGAAGCCCGGAGACTCCGTCGTCCGCACGCTCCTGACGCGCCGGGAAGGTCGCGCGTACGTCCGCATCCCCAAAACCGGCAACAGCGGCCGCGAGATGATGATGCAGGAGCGCGTGCCGGACTACATGGCCGAGGGCATCATCTCCGGCGCGCTGGTGAACGTCAAGATGAACGGCGACCGGTTCGAGTACGTGGAGCCGATCGGCGCCTATCCGATGGACATGATGATCGGCCGCGTCGTCTCCGGCCCCAACGGCCCCGCGCTGGCCGGCATCTTCTTCGAGGGACAAAAGCCCGTTTCGATCTACGCGCCGCTTCCGATCGTCTCCAGCAAGCGCATGAACGTCGGCCGCATCGTGCAAGCCTTCGTGCGTCCCGCGAAGAACGGCTACGAGGCGGTGCCGCTGATCGAGCTCGGAACGAAGATCACGCCGGAGATCGCGGCGCGCGAGATCGCGCTGCGCCACGGCGCCCGCGGCTACTTCGAGCGCGCCTCGATCGAGCAGGCGGAGGAGACCGCCCGCACCCACGACGCGGCCGCCGAGTTCGCCGCGCTTCGCGAGCGCCTGAAAGGCAAGGGCAAGCCGACCTACGACCTGCGCGACAAGGAGTTCGTGACGATCGATCCGAAAGGCGCCGGCGACCTCGACGACGCGTTCTACATCGAGAAGCACCCCGACGGCGGCTGGACGTGGTATTTGGCCACCGCCGACGTGGCGCACTTCGTGAAGCCCGGCACCCCGGCCTTCCGCGCCGCGGCCCGGATCGGCAACACCTTCTACTCCATCGACAAGGAAGGCGTGCCCGAATTCCCGATGAACCACCCGGTCGTCTCGAAGTCGGCGGCCAGCCTCCTCGACGGCAAGGACAGCCTCGCGATGATCACCGCGATGCGCTTCGGTCCCGACGGCAAGTTTCTTTTGGAGAAGTCCGACGTCGCGATCGGCATCGTCAACGTGAAGGGCCGCTACGATTACGACCAAGTCGCGGCGCTGTGGCAGGGCGCGAAGGACACCGGCGTGCGGCACGCGGAGCAGATCGCGCTCGCGCGCCAGCTCTCCAAGTTCCTGACCCGCCAGGACGTCGGCCGCGGCAAACTCGATTTCAACCTCCCGGAGCTCCGGCACTCCAAGAAGAACGGCGCTTGGGTCTCCGAAGACGTCACCGACGCGCCGATCACTCGCGAGTCGCACCGCTTAATCGAGGAGCTCAAGGTCTACGGCAACCGCGTGATCGCGACCCGGCTGAACATGTCCGGCGCGCCGCACATCAGCCGCGTGCACGAGGAGCAGGCCGACGCGGTCAACGAGCGGCTGCGCGAAGAGCTCAAGGAGATCGGCGTGCCGTGGACGAAGGGGACGCCCGCCGAGTATCTGGAGCAGGTGCGGGCGAACAAAGGTTTGACGAAGCGCCAGGTCGAGGTCGCCCAGATCCTCGTCCGGAACTCGCGCCGGGCCGCGAAATACGCCGCCGAGGATTCCGAGGGGCACGAAGGCCTCGCGCTGGAGGCGGGCGCCTACGATCACCCGTCCGCGCCCATCCGGCGCTTCTCCGACATGTACAACCGGGCCCTGCTCGAGGCCTATCTCGCCGGCGAGAGCCCGGCGGACGTGCATGCCGCCGTCCTGCGCGATCTCAAGTCGCTGGGCTTCGCCGATTTCGACGAGTATCTCGAGCACCTCAACGGCCGGGCGATGGCTTCCCGCCAGATGGACTACGAGGTCGACGACTTCATGTCGGTTTACGAGCTCGCCAAGCCCGAGAACCGCGGCAAGACCTTCACCGGCTACGTCGTCTTCCGCCGGAAGGGCGCCGACGCCCGCGTCGAGATCAAGCTGGAAGGCACTCCCGCCACCGTCACTCTGCGCGGCCGCGAAGCCGGGCAGATGCGCCTGCTGGAAGAAGTGCAGGTCGAGGTTCTAGGAGCGAACCTCGACCTGCGTTCCGTGGACTTCCGGGTACGGCGTAAGCGCGGCTAGCGCTCGAAGTCTAGTTGTTCTTCTTCGACTCCTTATCCTTGATCATCTCGTCGATCACGGTCTTCAGTGAGTCGAAATCGCGGAAGCCCTGAATCATCCGGCCGTTGAGGACGAGCGTCGGCGTGGAATTCACGCGGATGGTGCGCGCCTCGGCCATGTCGGCGTCGACGCGGTCCTTGGTTTCCTGCTTGTCGACGCAGGTCTCGTAGGCGGCCTGCTTGAGGCCGGCCTTCTTCGCCTCGGCGACGACTCGGTCGCGCAGATTGCCGGGATTCACCGACTCCTGCTCCTTGAAGAGGGCTTCCTGGATCTTCCAGGCGGCCGCCGGCTTCTGCTTTTCCGCGCAGGCCACCGCGATCGCCGCGGGATACGCCCACGGGTGGATGCTGGTGAGGGGGAAGTGCTTGAACACCCACCGGACTTTCTTGCCGTAGGACTTCTCGAGGTTGTCCTCGAGCGCGAGGTGCGCGTTGCGGCAGAACGGGCACTGGATGTCCGAGTACTCGACGAGGACGACCGGCGCCGACTCGGAGCCGCCGCGGCTTTGCACGTTCTTCAGGTTGATCTTCGCGAGCGTGGCCTGGTCGGGGTCGACCTTGAGGTCGCGGGCTTCGCCGATGAAGAAGTACTTCATGTCTTTCGAGACGTGGACCGCGGGCGGGCCTTCCTCGCCGGCGACCTTCGGGGCGAGCATGCCGGGGAAGTCCTTCGCCTCGCCGAGCTCGAAGACCTCGCTCAGGACGTAGTAGCGGCCGTCGGAGGACAGGAGCACCTGGTGCTTCTGCTCGTTGCCGCGGAAGCGGGAGGTCAGCGCGCCCGTCCAGAGGCCCTCGACCGGGGAGGGCTTCACCTCTCCCAGCTCGAACTCGACGCCGGGAGGCGTGTTGAACGTCCTCTGGAGATGCTTGTAGAGGGTCGACTTGTCGACCTTGGGCGGCTCGGGGGCTTTCGCGGCCTCCGGCGCCGGCGACGGCGCGGCCGCCGGAGCATCCTCGGCCGAGACGAAGTTGAAGCAGAACGCCAGCAGCGTGGCCGCCAGCACGACGCGCGCGGAATTCATCAGGTGTCTCCTCCCGGGGGCAGCTTCAGCAGCCTCCGGATCTCCGTCTCCAGCACCTTCGGGTCCACCGGCCCGTCGTAGCGCCGGGCCAGCGTCCCGTCAGGGTCGATCAAAAACTTGGCCGGCAGACCGAAGACCCGGTACGACCGGGTCGCCTCCG
>JACRDR010000393.1 GCA_016212845.1 Elusimicrobiota bacterium | reverse complement strand
TGGCGTCGAGGACCTTCACCGCGTAGAGCTTCGCCTTCGGCGCGACGCCGACGACGCCCTTCTCGTCTTTCACCGCCGCGATGGTGCCCGCGACGTGCGTGCCGTGGCCGTTGTCGTCCATCGGCGCTCCGTCGCCGGTCGCGTTGTAGCCGCCGGCGTAGTTGGCGGCGAGGTCGGGGTGCTTCATGTCGATGCCCGTGTCGACGACCGCGACGCGGACGCCCGCGCCCTGGGTCTTGGCCCACGCGGCCGGAGCGTTCACGCGGCGGATGCCCCACGGCTGCTCGCCGATCGTCTGAGCCGGCATGTCGACCTTCGGGAGATCCGCCAGGATCGCGTGGAAGGACGGCAGCGGCACCTGGGACATCGCCATCGGCATGTCCACGAGGAGGTTCGGCCAGTACACGTCTTCCTCGACCCAGGCGACCTTCGGGTTCTCGAGGAGCTTGAGGGCGGCGTTGGGCGTGACCTTGCCCGGCTTCGCTTCGGCGACGAACGCGCCGAGCTCATCGAGCGCGTCGGCGACGTCCATCCCCATCCCGCTGAGGACCGTGCGGCGGTCGGCGGCGGCCACGTCTTGCTTGAAGGCGACCAGATAGCGTTTCCCTACGTTGCGGGTGCCGGCGGCGGTGATCTGCGCATTCGCGACGGTGCTCATCAGTACGGCCGCCAGGGCCGCTAGAATCGTCCAGCTCTTCATCGGTTACGCCCCCCTTGATGCCACGTGGTGCCACTTGGCCCCAAGACGCATAGGTCCTAGGACCCACGCATTTTGTGCGGGAGACCCAAAGCGCGCCTGGGCCTTAGGACTACTCGCGGCTAGGCCGGAGGGCCCAGATTGTTGAGGGGGGCCTCGACGAGATGCGGCGCTTCAGTAGTTCGTGCCGGGAACGGCGGACCAGATATTGCGGCCGTCGAATTGGTAGGTGAAGCCCAGCAGCCAGGACTCCGCGACGCCCTTGCGATCGAGCGTGATCCACGGCTTGTACGCGAGCGAGACCTCGAACTGGGTCCAGTTCACCGCGGCGGCGACGGACAGATCCAGGGCGGCCGGTCGGTACTTTTTGCGGCCCTTGTCGGTCAGGAAATCGCCGTCCAAGCGGAAGGCGAGGGGCCCCCTCGCAGTGTGCAGAAAAAGCGCGTAGCGCAGATACGCCTCGCCGGACTGGTCGGGGCGCACGGGACGTCCGTCGTTCTTGAAGAACCAGCCCGCGTAAGCGCCCGCCGCCCCGACCGCGGTCCACGCGGTACCGGCGCGCAGTTCCCACGCCCGGCTGCTGAAGCCCTTGCGGTCGAGGGGCAGGGTCTCCTCGCGCCCGACGCCGAGGAAGCGCCCCTCCGAGCTCTGCTTGCGCAGCCCGAGATAGTAGTCGAGCGAGGTAGGTTTGTAGATCCGCGCGGTGTCGGACAGCAGGATGCCGTCGGCGATGAAGTGCAGCTGGTCGCCGTCGGAGTGATCGCGGAGGTAGAGCTGGGTGCGGCTCCTGGCTCCGCCCGACCCGTCCGGGCGGGCGGACGCCCCGCCTTTGCTCCCTATATAGGAGCCGGCGGTGAGCACGAATTCCGTGTAGCGCGGCGCATCCTTCTGCGCCGCGGCCGGCCGCTCGCGGCCGGCGTCCCGAACGGGAGAGGCCAGCGCCGCCGTTATCGCCGCGAGCGAGAGAAGGTTCATCGCGGGGCCATCATAGCTTTTTCCGTCTCGGCGACATCCCCCGCCCTAGGGCCCAGGACGGCGTGGGTCTATTGCGCCGAAAGATAGGCCTCCAGGGGCCCTCATTCCCGCGTGCCCTCCGGAGCTAGGATACCCGCCAAGACGTATACCCGTGAGGTGACCCGATGATCGTTCGCGCCGAGGGGAGCACCCGGCTCTCCCGCCTAGCCGCAAGCGTTCTGTCTTCCATTCTGCTCGTGCCCGCGTCGGGCGGACTTTTCCCCGCCCTCGCGCAGATGCGCGTGCAGACGGTCCCGACCACCGTCGGAACCCCCGTCGTCCCCGGAGTGGTCGGCCAGCAGCCCGGCGCGCAGATCTTCTCGCCGGCGATGACCACCCAGCTCGGGCCGACCCTCAAGCAGGGCCTCACGATCCAGCCCGTCCTCACGACTCGCGGCGTCTCCAAGGCCGCGACCGTCGCGGGCTCCAACGCCTCGGCGCAGCCGCTGGCGTCCGGCATCCAGGTGATTTCGGCCGGCGACGCGCTCCCGTCCATCGCGGGCGCCAAAGGCCAGACGATCGCCTCGCCGGCGCAGCAAGCGCAGAACGGCGGCGCGCCCACCGCGGTCGAGTCCGCGATCGCCGCGGCGAACCCCGAGAAGGCCGCCGAGAGTTTCGACGGAGTCGGCATCCGCAAGTCCGACAAGGTCTACAACCCCGAGCTCAACCTCGAGAACCGGCCGCAGGCGCCGGAGTCGAAGCACTCGATCAACGAGATCAGCCTTCCCTCCCAGCGCACGCTGAAGGGCGGCGTCCTGAACTCGATCTTCGGCTGGGTGTTCGGCCCGGACGACGCGATCATCCTCCCCAACAACCCGACCGACGAGGCCGGCGTCGAGGCCGGACTGCGCGAGCTCATCCGCCAGCGGCCCGACATGTTCGCGGGCCTCTCCTCCGACGCGTTCCGCACGCGCCACGTCCGCAAGGTCGCGGGCAAGGCCGGCCTCTCCGACACGTTCTACGCGAACTTCCAGCAGCAGAAAGACACCCTCGGCGTCGAGGGCAGCTACGTCAACTTCGTCGTGAAGGTGATGGGCGGCAAGACCGTCGTCTTGGCCTCCAACGCGGAACTCTTCCCCGAGACGAACTCCGTCGACACGACGGGCCGCCTCTCCGACGATCAGCTGCGCGGCAAGGCCTCCGAACGCCTCGGCACCCCGCCGGCGTCCGGCGACACGCTGCGCGACCTCGACCGCAAGGTCCTCTTCATCGGCGGCCAGTGGCGCGCCGTGCAGGTCTTCTTCCACGAAAAAATGATGGTCATGGTCGCGGTCGACGTCGTGACCGGCCAGACCTTCGCGTGGGACCCGCGCATGAACGCGGGCCAGCAGGGCTCGGTCGCGGGCCGCGGCGTCGCCGACGGTCCGTTCGACGCGAACGCCGCTCTCGACGTCATGTCGATCGCGCACCTCGAGATCACGGGCCCGGGCGGAAAGTTCTACTCCGATAAGGACGGCAAGTTCACCGTTCCCGGCTCCGGCACCGAGCCCGTGCAGCTCAAGATGCGCCTCACCGGCCGCTACGCGAACGTCTCCGACAAGGAAGGCAAGGACCTCACCGTCACCGTGACGGCGAAGCCGGGCGAAGAGCTCCGCGTGGTGTTCAACCCCGAGGGCATGGACGAGGGCGCGGTCGCCCAGGTCAACGGCTACGTCCATACCACCGGCGTGCACGACTGGCTCGTGGCGCAGGGCATCAAGGTCGCCGCGCTCGACAAGCCGATGCTCGTCAACGTCAACATCGACGACGAGTGCAACGCCTACTACACGCCGTGGAACCCCAGCCTGAACTTCTTCAAGAAGTCCTCGCGCTGCGCGAACTCCTCCATGGCGAACGTCAACCGGCACGAGTACGGCCACGCGGTCGACGACGCGATCGGCGGCATCCAGAACGGCGGACTCTCCGAAGGCTGGGGCGACATCATCGCCAGGTACATGGGGAACGCGCCCGAGATCGGCAAGGGCTTCTTCTTCAGCAACCCGTGGGATCCGACTAAGCCGCCGCCGCCGTATCTCCGCATCGGCACCAACGACTACAAGTACAACCCGCGCG
>JACRDR010000392.1 GCA_016212845.1 Elusimicrobiota bacterium | reverse complement strand
GTGAGCCTCCGTTGGCGCCGCTTGCGGGCGCTCGGAGGAAAACGTAGCGGTCTAGGTGGGCGACACTATTGCGAGAGGCGGTAGGCGGGAAACGGTGGGAGCCTGGTGCTGCGGGACTGCCGCGAAGCGGCTTCGTTCAACAAGTAATTGTGCTGACCTGCCTAGCACGGAGTTGGGGCAGGGCTATGGGGATTATAAGGGAAATGCCGGGGTTTTCCAGTTGGGGCCGACGAGTTAGGCTGACTGCCTAGTGTGATGGGGCCGTGAAGCTCGGATCGCCGGGCGCTGGAGTAAGATAGCGTCGAGGCTATAACGCCTAGCCGGGAGGACCTTCAGCCTTGCGGAATGGGCGGGGGCGTGGTACATACGCTCCGTGGCCGAGAGGGGACTGAAAACCGCCGGGTTTCGCGGGCTTTTGTGGTCGCAGGCTCTCACCAGCTTCAACGACAACGCCTTTAAGACCCTGGTGGGGCTCCGCATCATGGCCTCCCTTCCCCCCGGCGAGGCCGGCGGGCACATCGCCGCGAGCGGCGCCGTGTTCGTCATCCCCTTCATCGTCTTCTCCGCCGCCGCCGGCGCCCTGGCGGACCGCGTCTCCAAAAACAAGCTTCTCCTCAGGCTCAAGGAGATCGAGCTCGCCTTGATGATCGCCGCGACCGCGGCCCTCGCCCTCGACAGCCGCAACGCCCTTTTTCTCCTCGTGTTCCTGATGGGCGTGCACAGCGCCTTCTTTTCACCCGCCAAGCAGGCGATCGTGCCCGAGCTCGTGAAGGAAGAGGAGCTTTCCCACGCCAACGGCCTCATGCAGATGGGAGTCTTCATCGCCATCATCATGGGGACCGTAGTGTCGGGAACCTTGGTGGCCAAGGCGCCCCCCGTGGTTTCGGGGATGCTCTTCTCCGCGATCGCCGCGATCGGAACGGGGCTCATGTGGCTGGTGCCCGACACGGGAGCGCGCGATCCAAACCGCGCGATGCCCTGGAACGCCGTCGGGCAGACCTGGCGCGACCTCCACGACGTCGACAAGCATCCGGGCGTCATGCAGGCGATCGTCGGGACCTGCTACTTCTGGTTCTTGGGCGCGATCTGCCAGATGAACCTCCTCGTCTACGGCAAGGAGCTGATGGGGGCGTCCGAAGCGCTCCTCACGCGCTTTCAGGTCGCCTTGGCCTTCGGCATCGGCATGGGCAGCTATCTCGCGGGCCGCATGTCCCGCCGCCGGGTCGAGCTCGGCCTGGTCCCTCTCGGCGCGATGGGGCTGGTGGTGTTCGGCTCCGCGTTAGGCTTTTCCTGGAGATCGGCCAACGCCACGATCCTGGCCCTGTCCTGCTTCGGCGCGGCGTGCGGCTGCTTCGCCGTTCCGCTCCAGTCCTTCATCCAGAGCCGCACGCCGGGCGACTGCCGCGGCCGCGTCCTCGCGGCCGCCAACACGATGTCCTTCGTCGCCATCCTTCTCGCCTCCGCCTGCCTCTGGGCCGGCGGGACGATGTTCCATTTAAACGCCGGCCAAGTCTTCCTCGTCGCGGCCGCGATGACCTTCGTCGTGGCGGCCTACCTCTGCTGGCTCCTGCCCGACGCGCTCATGCGCCTGCCGCTCTACGCGCTCTCCAACCTCGTCTACAAGATCGACGTCCTGGGCGGCGAGCGCGTGCCGATGGAAGGCCCGGCGCTCCTCGTCGCCAACCACGTCTCGTTCGTCGACGCCTTCCTGATCGCCGGCGCGACCGAGCGGCCGATCCGCTTCTTGATGTTCCGGCGCTACTACGACATGCCGGTCGCCAACTGGTTCTTCCGCGCGATGGGCTGCATCCCGATCTCCGACTCCGACGGCCCGCGCGAGATGCTCCGCTCGCTCGACGCCGCGAAGGAGCGCCTGAAAAAAGGCGAGGCGGTGTGCATCTTCGCCGAGGGCGAGATCACGCGCCACGGCCAGATGCTGCGCTTCAAGAAGGGCTTCGAGCGGATCGTGGGCGGCCTGCCCGACGTCCCGATCATCCCGGTGCACCTAGACCGCGTGTGGGGCAGCGTCTTCAGCTTCGACGGCGGGAAGGTGCTGCTCAAGTGGCCGCGGCGCATCCCGTATCCCATCACGACGAGCTTCGGCGCGCCGATGAAGTCGGACTCGACCGCCTTCCAAATCCGGCAGTCGATCCTCGAGCTCGGCTCGGACGCTTTCCGGAAGAGACTGGCCGAGCGCAGACCCCTCTCGCTCGCGTTCCTACGGGAAGCCAAGCGCCATCCGCTCCGTTTCGCGATCGCCGACTCGCTCGGGACCAAGCTCAGCTACGGCTCCGCGCTGATGAAGGCGTGGGCGCTAGGCCGCGCGCTCGACCGCGCGCTGCCCGGAGGCGAAAACGCCGGGCTCCTCCTCCCCCCGTCGGCGGCGGGAGCGCTGGCGAATATCGGGCTGTCGCTCGCCGGGCGCGTGCCGATCAATCTCAACTACTCGACGTCGCTCGAGGTCGTGTTCGCCTGCGCCGACAAGGCGGGCATCGGCAGGATCGCCACGACCCGCAAGCTCGTCGAGAAGCTGGGCTGGGATCTCGGGGAGCGCGCCGTATACGTCGAGGACGTCGCGAAGACGATCTCCGCCCCCGTCGCGGCCTTCGCCGGAGCGATGATGCTCCTGCTGCCGCTGAGGCTCGCGGAACTCTTCTTCGCCCCGAAAGCGCGCGGGCCGCTCGAGCGCATGGCGACCGTCATCTTCACCAGCGGCTCCACCGGCATCCCGAAGGGCGTGATGCTGTCGCACGCGAACGTCGCCTCCAATCTCGAGTCGATGGCGCAGGTGTTCCAGGTCGGCAAGCAGGACCGCATCCTGGGCGTGCTCCCCTTCTTCCACTCCTTCGGCTACTCGGTGACGCTGTGGTTTCCGCTGATCTCGGGTTTCGGCGTGGTCTACCACTCGAATCCGCTCGACGCGCGCAAGATCGGCGAGCTCGCCGACGAGTTCCAGGCCACCTTCCTCCTCGGCACGCCCACTTTCTTGGCGTCCTACCTGCGCCGGGTCGAGCCGGAGAAGTTCAAGTCCGTCCGCTACGTCGTCGTCGGCGCGGAGAAGCTGCGCGACGACCTGGCGATCGCCTTTCGCGAGCGCTTCGGCGTGACGCCGCTCGAGGGCTACGGCTGCACCGAGCTCTCGCCGGTGGCCTGCGTGAACATCCCCGACATCAACTGGCCGGGCGCGCGGCAGAAGGGCACGAAGCTCGGCTCCGTCGGGCAGCCGATCCCCGGCGTGCTCGCCAAGATCGTCGACCCCGACACGAAGGAGCCGAAGGCCGAGGGCGAGTCGGGACTCCTGCTCGTCAAAGGCCCGAACGTGATGCTGGGCTATCTCGGCGACCCCGAGAAGACCGCGGAGGTCGTGCGCGACGGGTACTACGTGACCGGCGACATCGCCTCGGTCGACCCGGACGGCTTCATCACGATCACGGACCGCTTGAGCCGCTTCTCGAAGATCGGAGGCGAGATGGTGCCCCACATCATGATCTAGGCCAAGCTCCACGAGCTGGCGGCGAAGGTGGTCCAGAGGTTCGTGGTGTCCGCGGTGCCCGACGTCAAAAAGGGCGAGCGGCTCGTGGTGCTCGTCAAAGAGTGGGACGACGTCGAGGGGATCTGGAAGAAACTTCAGGACTCCGAGCTCCCGAAGCTCTGGATCCCGGAGCGCCAGGCGTTCTTTCCCGTCCCGGAATTCCCGGTGCTCGGCTCGGGCAAGCTCGACCTGCAGAAGCTCAAGGCGACGGCCAAGCAGCTCGCGGGAGTCCCGGCGTGACCGACGTCCACTGCCATCTCGCGGCGCTCCCGACCAAGACGAACGGCTGCCTCCTGTCCAAGCGAATGCGCAAGAGCGCGATCACGCATCTCATCGCGTGGGCGGAAGGGCTGCCCCTCGACGACGCGGAGGCGGCCAACGCGCGCTACCTGGAGCGCCTCTCCGCGGAGCTCGGGCGCTCGAAGACGGTGAAGAAGGCGGTGCTCCTCGCGATGGACGGCGTCTACGACGCCTCCGGCCGCCTGGACGAGTCCAAGACCGATTTTTTGATCGCCAACGACTGCGTGCTGAACGCGGCGAAGGCGAACCCGGCGTTCCTCCCGGGCGTCTCGATCAACCCGAGCCGCCGCGACGCGGTGGAGGAAGCCGAGCGCTGCGCCGACGCGGGCGCGGTCTTGGTGAAGGTGCTGCCCAACGCGCAGTGCTTCGACCCGTCGGAATCCCGCTTTCGCGCGCTGTACAAGACGATGGCCAAGCGAAACCTCGCGTTCCTCTCCCACGTGGGCTTCGAGTTCAGCCTGATCGGCCAGGACCAGTCGGTCGGCGACCCCGCCCGGCTGCGCATCGCGCTGGAGGAGGGCGTCACGGTGATCGCGGCGCACGGCTGCAGCACCGGGCTCTTCGTCTGGGAGAAGTATCTGGGCACGATGAAGGAACTCATCGCGAGGTACCCGAATTTTTACGTCGACACCTCCGCGCTGACCCTGCCGAACCGCGTCGGCGCGCTCTGGCGGCTAAGCCGGATGCCCGAGTTCAACAAGCGCTTTTTGTTCGGGACCGATTACCCGCTGCCGGTTTTCGGCTGGGGCAAATCGACGGGCCGCGACAACCGCTTCGACCGCCAGACCGACGTATTGTCCGCGCACGGCCTTCCCCCTGCCGTCGACTTCGCCGACCTCCCCCGCTGAACCCGTCAATCGCGCGTCACGGTTGATTTACAGAAACAGCCTGTCCTCCGCTGATACAATTGAGGGTGAAATCCATGAAGAAGTTCTTGAACAGACTTCTATGGCCTCTCGAGGAGAACGGCCCGGCCCGAGAGAGACCGGACGCCGCCTTCCTCGCCGCGTGCCCGCAGGCGCTGCTCGTGACGGCGCCGGACGGCCGCGTGCTCTTCGCCAACGCCGGCGCGCGCGAGACGCTGGACTGCGCCGACTCCGAGTCCCTGCGCCGCTTTCCCGAGCTCCTCAACGCGGCCTCCTTCGAGTCCTATCGCGCCGTGCGCCGCGCGTGTCTCGAGTGCCCCGCGATCGGGGCGCCGCCGCTCGAGCTCACCCTCCATGCCTCCGACGGCGACCGCACGATCGAGCTGAAGCTCCGGGCGGGCGAGTCCTCCGACGGGCCTTTCCTCGTGCACGCCTTCCACGAGATCACGGACCGCCGCCGCGTGGAGGAGCGCACGACGCGCTCGCGCGATTTCTACCTCTCTCTGCTCGAAAACGCGCCCGCGCTGGTGTGGCGCTCCGGCCCCGACGGCGGCCGCAACTACTTCAATAGGAGCTGGCTCTCCTTCACGGGCCGCGCGATGGACGCGGCGTTCGGCGACCGCTGGCTCGACGACGTGCATCCCGACGACGCCGCGGCCTGCGCGAACGGCTGGCGCGCGGCCAACCTGGAGCGGCGGCCCGCCGCCCGCGAGTACCGCCTGAAGCGGGCCGACGGCGAGTACCGCGTGATCGCCGAGCACGCCGCCCCGATCTTCGGCGCGCATGGAGCCTTCGAGGGCTTCGTCGGCTTCTGCCAGGACGTCACCGACGTCCGCCGGGCGCAAGAGACCGCCGAGGAGGAACGCCGCGAGGAGATGCAGCGCGCCTTCGTCGCGAACGTCTCCCACGAACTGCGCACGCCGGTGGCCGCCATCAAGGGCTTCGCGGAGACGCTGCGTCTGGGCGCGATCGACCACCCCAAGGTCGCCGGCGAGTTCGTCGAGACGATCGAGCGCCACGCGCTGAGGCTCCAGCGCGTGATCGAGGACCTCCTCGAGATCTCGCTGCTCGAGAGCGGCCGCCGCCGAGCCCGCCCCGAGCCGGTCCGGCTGGGACCCTTCGTCTGGGACTTCTGCAAGGGGCTCGCCGCCTCCGCCGACCGCAAGAAGGTACGGCTCCGCGTCGACGTGGAGCCCGACCTCGTGCTCTGGGCCGACCCGCCGCAGCTGCGGCAGGTCTTCGAGAACTTGCTCGACAACGCGATCAAGTTCAACCGGAAAGGCGGAACCGTCGTCGTCGAAGCTCGCGCCGCCGGCCCCGAGACGGTCGTCTCGGTGAAGGATACGGGGCCCGGCATCGCGCCGGATCAGCTGCCGGTGCTCTTCGACCGCTTCCTACGCAAGACGACGCCGTCGGCGGTCGCCGCGCCCTCGACCGGGCTCGGCCTCTCCATCGTGAAAGGGATCGTCGTGCTGCACGGCGGCAGCATCTC
>JACRDR010000390.1 GCA_016212845.1 Elusimicrobiota bacterium | reverse complement strand
GAAGGGCCCGCCGCTCTTCCCGCGCAAGCCGCCGCTGACCGCCGCGAAGTGAAGACTCCGGAACGCCGGCACTGGCTGATCCCCGCCGCCGCGTTCCTCCTCTGCACGCTCGTCTCGGCCTGGTCGATCTCGAGGCATTTCGAGGGCGCCCTCACGCACGAGTTCTGCAACTACGCGGAGATCGGCCGGAACATCGTCGAAGGGAAAGGACTGAAGACCTCGATGGTCTACCCGTTCACCCTCGCGCTGCTGGACGAGCGCGGGATCGAGTTCGACGGGCTCGCGCCGGTCCTCGACCGGTTCCCCCTGCAGGCCGTGATGGCCGGCTTCGCCGAACGGCTCGGCGGCCCCCAAGACGCCTCGCTCCTGATCTTGTCGGCGCTGCTGCTCGGTCTCGTCGCGGCCGGGACGTCGGCCGCGGGCCTGCTGCTGTTCGGGCCGGCCGAGGCGTCGATCGGCGGCGCGCTCGTCGCGCTCAATCCGTCGTTTCAGCGCGCGTTCGTACTGTGGGGCCAGCCCGACTTCGGCTTCGCCGCGCTCGTGCTCGCGCTCACGGTGCTCGTCGCGACGATCGAGCGGCGCGGCGCCCTCGGCGCGGTCGCCGCCGGAGGCCTGGCGGCGCTGGCGTGGATGCAGCGCCCGAACCTGTCGCTGTGGCTGCCCCTATTCGCGTTTTGGCTCTGGATGGCGAGAGGCGGCGCGCGGCGGCTCCTCCTCTTCGCCGGCACCGCCGCGGCGGGCGCGCTGCCCGTCATGATGTACTACTGGGACTGGTACGGCTCGCTGACGCCGCCGACGGTCTCGTGGAACCTCGCCCACCACGTGATCGTCGACACGCCGCCGTGGCTGCATTACCGGGTCTTCACCGCCGCCGAGTGCCTGCGCCAATCGGGGGCGCTCGCCCGCAAGTTCTGGCACTTCTTCTTCCTGCAGCTGCGCGATCTCCCGACGTGGTGGCAGATGCTGCTCGTCTCGCCGGCCTCCGCGCTCGGCCTGTGGCTGCTATGGCGCGGCGAGGACGAGGACGCGCGCTCATGGACGCGGCTCAACGCCGCCATGCTGGGCGTCCAGCTGTTCGCGTTTTCGTTCTTGCGCTTCGAACTGCTCGGCGCCTGGGTGGGCGGCCGCTACTATCTCTGGGCCGCTCCCTTTCTCTTCCTGCTCGCGGCGCACGCGGCGGTCTCCTGGGGCCGCCGCCTCGAACGGCCGCGCCTCGTGCCCTCTTTGTTCTGCGCCGCGAACGCGGTCGTCTTTCTCGGCGGACTCTTCGCGTCGCAGGGTCCGCCCGCCTTCCCGGGCGGCTTGCAGCCGGCCGACTGGCCGGAGATCGGCGCCGTCGGAAGGCTCGCCGCTCCCGACAGCCTCGTGGCGACGAACCTGCCCGGACAGGTCTCCTGGTACGCTCGCCGCGCTTCCGTCGCGCTGCCCGCCGAGCCCGAGGATCTCTTCCGCATCGACGAGAAGCACCCCATCGACACGATCCTCATCTCGCGGCTGGGCCTGGGCGAGCTCGCGAACACGCCGGGCTGGCTCCCGCTCCTCGAAGACCTCGACAAGCTGCGCGCGTTCGGCGCGCGGGCGCACTGGGTGCCGGTGAAGGACTACGGCACCGCCGTTCTGCTCGTGCGCGCGCGCGCCGCGCGCCTCGCCGCGCCGAAGCCCAAGCCCAAGCGCAAGCGGCGGACTTGATATAATCCGCCCATGACGATCCGACGACCCTTTCTTTCGGCACTGGGCGCGACCGTGCTCCTCGCGGCCTGCCAAAGCGTCCCCTACACCGGGCGCAGCCACCTCGTCCTGGTCTCGCAGGCGCAGGAGCGCAAGCTCGGCGAAGAGGCGTACAAGGAAGCGCTCACGAAAGGCAAGGTCTCGACGGACCCCGAGAAGACCGGCATGATCCGCCGGATCGGGCACCGCATCTCGAAAGCCGCCAACCGCCCGGACTTCCAGTGGGAGTTCAACGTCATCGAGGACGAAAAGCAGATCAACGCGTGGTGCCTCCCCGGCGGCAAGGTGGCGTTCTACACGGCGATCTTCCCCGTGACCGCGACCGAACCCGGCGCGGCGGTCGTCATGGGCCACGAGGTCGCGCACGCCCTCGCGCGCCACGGCGCCGAACGCATGAGCCAGGGCATGGTCGCGCAGGCCGGCGCCCAGGCCGCGAGCATTTTCCTCGGCGGCAGCTCCGCCGCGACGAAGCAGGTCTTCGACCAAGCCTTCGGCCTCGGCGCGAACCACGGGCTCCTCGCCTACAGCCGCCACCAGGAGTCGGAGGCCGATCATATCGGCCTCATCCTCATGGCGCAGGCCGGCTACGACCCTCACGAGGCGGTCGAGTTCTGGGGCCGCATGGAGAAGGCGACCGGCGGCGGCAAAGGCGGCAACAACCCTCTCGCGAAGTATCTCGGCACCCACCCGCCCTCGAAGGAGCGCCAGGAGCAAATCCGGCAGTGGCTCCCCGAGGCGATGCAGCACTACAAGCCCGAAGCGAAGCCGTGACCCGGCCGCGCCGCATCGCCGCCGGCGTCCTCGGCGCGATCGTCCTGTTCCTCTTCTCCGACAAGTTCCTGCCGGGTCCCGCGAACTCGCCGGCGCCGGACCTGGGCGCGGGCGCCGTCGCGGAGATCGTCCCGAAGCTTCCGGCCCGCAACGCCGGGCGCTTCGGCGCCCCCGGCGATCCG
>JACRDR010000398.1 GCA_016212845.1 Elusimicrobiota bacterium | reverse complement strand
GTGAGCCTCCGTTGGCGCCGCTTGCGGGCGCTCGGAGGAAAACGTAGCGGTCTAGGTGGGCGACACTATTGCGAGAGGCGGTAGGCGGGAAACGGTGGGAGCCTGGTGCTGCGGGACTGCCGCGAAGCGGCTTCGTTCAACTAGTGATTGTGCTGACCTGCCTAGCACGGAGTTGGGGCAGGGCTATGGGGGATTATAAGGGAAATGCCGGGGTTTTCCAGTTGGGGTTGGCGGAGTTTGGCTGAATTAGGCTGACAGCCCAGCGCGCTCCCACGATGGACGTACTAGCCGGATAGCCTAGCACCGACGATCAAACGGCGACGTAGCCGGCGGTTGCGGTGTGCCGCGGGATCGGCAGGCGGTGCTCACGAAGTCCGTCTAGGTGGAGCGAGATCGCCTGCCGGATATTCTTTTCGACGCTTCGCTTCGTTTTCCCGGTAGCCACGCAGCCCGGCAGGTCCGGGCAATACGCCGAGAAATTCCGCCCGGCCTTTTCGATGACGACGAGGTATTTGGTCATTTGAGGCCCGCCTGCTTCAAAACGCTGTTCCAGGTGCCGGGAGCCAGGTCGTGGCTCTTGTGGCCCGCGATCGTAACAAGGCCGGGCTTGGTGTTGTGCCTGAACTGCCGATGGCTTCCCTTTACTCGGCAGAGATACCAGCCGTCATCTTTGATAACGCGGATCGCGTCTCGAACCTTCATCTAGTTTAACTCGGGTCCCGTGAAAGGTCAACGCGCGGCGCATCGCTTTCTATTCGCGCCCTTGTCGGTCTCTGGGCCCAGCAGGCGGGAGCTGATCCATCGGGCTTCGGACGCCCAGGCCGCCGCGATTGAGGACGTGTGTGTAGATCATCGTCGTGCTCACGTCAGCGTGGCCCAGCAGTTCCTGAACGGTCCGGATGTCGTAGCCGCTTTCGATGAGGTGCGTGGCGAAGGAGTGCCGCAGGGCGTGGCACCCGGCGGGCTTGGCGATCCCCGCCGCCAGCCGCGCCGACCGGAACGCCCGTTGCAACACCGTCTCGTGAAGGTGATGGCGCCTCCGCTGGCCGCTTTCCCGGTCCACGTAATGCGTCGTCGCCGGAAAGACCCATTGCCAGCCCCATTCCGTCGAGGCGTTCGGGTATTTCCGGTCCAGCGCCCCGGGCAGGGCGACCGACCCGAGTCCCCGAGCGAGATCCTCCGCGTGCAGGGCTTGAACCGCCCGCAGATGCTTTATCAGCGGCTCACGCGCGGCGGCCGGCAGCATCGTCCGCCGGTCCTTGTCCCCTTTGCCGCCGCGGACCGTGATCTCCCCCCGCGAGAAGTCGAGATCTTTCACGCGCAGCCGGCAGCACTCCAGCAGCCGGAGGCCGGCGCCGTAGAGCAGCATCGCCATGAGCCGCGTCGGCTCGGGCATGTGCGATAGGATGCGCGCGACCTCGTCTTGGCCCAGCACGATTGGAAGGCGCTTGGGCCGTGTCGCCCGAACGATTCCGCCCACGAGAGGAAGCTCGCGCCCCAGCGCCTCGGCGAAGAAGAACATCAACGCGTTGAGCGCTTGGTTTTGCGTGGAGGCGGCGACCTGTCCCTCGACCGCGAGTTGGGTCAAGAACCGCGCGACGTCGGTCTCGCCCAGCGAAGACGAGCCGCGTCCGGGAGAAGCCCGCAGAAAGCGGCGCGCCCACGCGAGATAGGTTTCCTCCGTGCGCGGGCTGAGATGCTTGGCGCGGATGCGGCCGCTCAAGCGAGACAGGATCGACGCCTCCTCGGGATGTGTTTCCATACCCACAAGTACGAATGAACCGCGAAAAAGTTCCCTTGCTCGACGAGCGGGTCTTGACAAAATGAGAAGTCCTGCTATACTCCTCGCGTCACGGTGAAGAGCGCCTAGCGGCGCGCCTCTCCGTGTTTTTTATTTCAGGCGAAATGATACTCAGGCACCCGACGCAATCGAATAAATTGCCGGCGAACGGTCGTTGGACCGCTTGCGGCGGCATGGGGGCGCTCATGTAATTACGAGCGCAGCAGAAACGTGGTCCGTTTCCCCCCATGCTCGGTCGAGCATGGGTTTTTTACTTTTCGGCGGCTCTTTGAAATTTATCGGCGGGGGTCCCGGCGCATCCGTGAAGCGCCGGGACCCGTCGGGCCGGTGACCTAATCGATTTCGGCGCGCGCGGTTCACCGTGACAGGCCCGCGCGCGCGAATTTTCCGCACACGATCACCGAGGCTCGGTGGCGCGACCGGCGGGCGTTCTCATGGACGCTCGCCCCGTCGAGGGTTCGAATCCCTCCCGAGCCGTAGCCGACCCGGGGCATGCCCGGGAAGGCAGCGCCCGTCCGATTTGGCCCGCCTGCGTCCGCGGCGCCCGCGATCCTCTCGCGGGGCGTTCCGCGTCTTGGCGCGGCGGTTAATGGGTTCAAATCCCCCCTCCCGCAAGGGAACTGCTGGTAAAGGATCCCGTCTCTTCCGGAGGCACGGCGCCGTCGGCCGCGGCCGGAGAGCTCTGACTGGCCGCAAGCTCGTGGACGCGGCCACCGCGCTCCGGCCGTCGCGGCCGAAGGGAGAGACGGGACGAGATTTGGAGGGACAGGAGGTGATGACCATGTACAAAGTCGTGCAGGTCCAGGAGTACGAGCGCGGTTTGCTGTTCTCCCAGGGCCGTTTCGTGAAAGTGCTCGAGGCCGGCCGCTACGGCCTGGTGGGGCCGTTCCTCAACGAGCAGATCGTGAAGGTGGACGTGCGTTTGGTGTCCGTGTCCGTCCCGGGCCAGGAGATCCTGACCAAGGACAAGCTGCCGGTGCGCTGGACCGTGATCGCGCAGTACCGCGTCGCGGACCCGGTGGCGGCGGTCCTGAAGGTGAAGGACGCCGTCGGCGCGCTGTACGAGGAGCTGCAGCTGGCCGCGCGCGGCCTGGTGGCGGCCGAGACGCTGGAGACGCTGCTGGACCGCAAGGAGAAGCTGGCGGAGGAGCTGAAGGCGGCGGTGGCGCCCAAGGCGGCCCGGTTCGGCATCGAGCTTGCGCTCGTCGGTCTGAAGGACGTGACGCTGCCGGCCGAGATCCGCGCGCTGTTCGCGAAGGTCGCGGAGGCGGAGAAGGCCGCGCAGGCGGCGCTGGTGACCGCGCGTGAGGAGCTGGCG
>JACRDR010000397.1 GCA_016212845.1 Elusimicrobiota bacterium | reverse complement strand
GGCGGACAAGAGCGTCGGGTTGTTGAGGGCGGCGGTGCGCTCCGCGTCTTCGAGCGTGAGCTCGCGCACGGCACCCGGGACCTCCGGTCCCGGAGAGTCCTTTAGGATAGGCGCGTCGGCGGCCCAGCCTAGGCCGGCGGCGAGAAGAGCGAGAAGCGGTAGAAGTTGCGGCGTACGTCCCTCTTTAAACTTTAAATCCCGTCGTGATGTGCGACAGCTCGGCGCGGAGCTCCTTCAGCTGAGCGCCCGCCTTGTCGTTTCCGTCCGGCAGCTGCTTGAGAGCCTCGTCGATGCGGCTGCCGAGATGCCCGATGAGCGTGCGGTCCTTGGCGACCTGCGCCTGCAGGGCCGAGATCATGGCGTTGAACTCCTCTTGGAGCTCCATGAGGTCGTCGCCCGTGCGCAGCGAGACCCGGTGCGTGAGGTCGCCGGTGGCGACCACCTGCGCCGATTTCTCGAACCGGTAGATCGGGCCCGCGAACCGGTGCGACCAAAACAGGGAAACCAGGAACATGATGCCGAGGTACATGCCGAGCTTCAGCATGAGCATCGTGTTCACCTGCGACAAGGTGGAGGCGAGGGAGGGGTTCTCGTTGAGGATCAGGTGCGTCATCGTGTAGTAGATGTCGCCGCCGACCATCAGCATCCCGAGCACGACGCTCGCGAAGATGATGCCGACGTATTTCAGCTGAAGCTGCCGCTTTACGAGTACGGTGCGCCGCTGAAACTTCTGATCCGCCAAGATTCCTCCCTCGCCTCTCGACCCTATCGCGCTCCGGCGGTCTCTTTCGCCGGGGCGCCGGACGTCGCTCCGAGCAGCGTGTCCAGGAGCGTGAGCCACTCCTTGTTCACGGTCTTGAGCGCGCCGACGGCTTCCTGCAGCGGCACGCCGACCACCGCGTCGCCCTTGAGCGCCGCCATCTGGCCGAACTTGCCGTCACTCACCAACTGCGCCGCCTTCATGCCGACGCGGGTGCCGAGCATCCGGTCGAACAGGGTGGGCGGTCCGCCGCGCTGAATGTGGCCGATCACCGCGGAGCGGGTTTCGATCCCCGTCTCTTTCTCGATGATCTCCGTCAGCCGCTCCGCGACGCCGCGGTCTTTCAGGATCATGTGGCCGAACTCGTCGAGCTTCTCGTCCTTCTTTTCGCCCGGAATCTCGACCGCCTCGGAGGCCACGACGACGGCGACGCCCTTGCGCTTATGCGCCGCCTTGAGCTTCGCCGTCATGTCCTTCACGTCGACCGGCCGCTCGGGCAGGCAGACGTAGTCCGCGCCTCCGGCGATGCCGGTAAACAGCGCGACCCAGCCCGCGTGCCGGCCCATCACTTCTAGGACCATGATGCGCTTGTGGGATCGTCCCGTGTCGCGCAGGCGCTCGACGGCGTCGACGGCGACGGTCGCGGAGGTGTCGAAGCCGAACGTGTAGTCGGTCGCCGACAAGTCGTTGTCCATCGTCTTCGGCACGCCGACGACGTTGGCCTTGAAGTCTTTGTGCAGCTTATTGGCCACGCCGAGGGTGTCCTCGCCGCCCATCGCGATGAGGGCGTCGAGCTTCAGCTTCTTGAACGTCTCCATGACCTTCTGCTGTCCGCCTTCTTTCTTGTAGGGGTTGGTGCGGGAGGTGCCGAGCATCGTCCCGCCCTTGCCGACGATCTCTTCGACGTCGGCGGCCGACAGCGGCCGGCAGTTGCCTTCGATCATGCCCTTCCAGCCGTCGAGCATGCCGACGCACTCCCAGCCGTAGGCTTGGGCCTGCAGCACCGCGCCGCGGATCGCCGGGTTGAGCCCCGGGCAGTCCCCGCCGCCGGTGAGCAGCGCGATCTTCTTGGCGACAGCGTTAGCCATGGAGGTCTCCTGTGAATTCTACGACCGCCCCTCCGGCGGAGGTTAGAAATTCCCTGTGTACTTAAAGTTCACGACACGCTCGGCGCCTCTGGATACTCCGTTCGAGAACGTCCCGCCTTGTCCGACGCCGCGTACCGCGAAATCGAGGTGGAAGCTGGGCGTCACGTACGTGCGGAAGCCCATGTTGATGCGGCTGTCGTTCCAGTCGCTGAGGTTGTCCCACTCCCACATGAGGAGAACCTTGTCGCGGATGTTGTAGTCCGCTGCCATGAAGCCGAAGATCGCGTTCGAGTTGAAGTCCGAGATGTTCATGCCGACGTTGCCGTGCAGCCCCGGCACTCCGACTTCCTGAGAGCCCGCAACGTAAAAGCCGCGCTGGCGCTGGTTGTATTTCTGGGCCGGGCGGTTGTATAGGTAGCCCTGGCCGTCGAAGCCCACGACCGCCGCGGGGATGATGCGGTCGCCGTCGTAGAAGCGGAATTTCACCTGGAGGTCCGGACGCGTGAGCTGGACCGGCGTCGCCGTGCCGATCAAGCGGTCGACGTTCATCGAGGCGCCGACGTTGAGGCGCTGGAAGACGCCGAAACCGAGCCACTCCATGATGCCGCCGTTGGAGTAGAAGCGGGTGCGGCTCGAGTAGCCGCCGTAGTCGAGGATCGCCGCCGTCGGGATGTCGATGAGGTCGGTGTCGGCCGGGACGAGCGCGCCCTCGGACTTCTCCGCGTCGGCGCCTTCGGCGGACTTGCGGTTGGTCTTCGGGGCGGCGTAGGAGGCGCCGGCGAGGAGCGAAACGAGGAGCAGGGCGAGGAGTCGGGTCATTATTTTTTCTTGGGCGCCGGCGTCGGAGCGGGGGCGGCCTTCTTGGCGGGCGCGGCCGCCTTCTTGGGCTGAGGCTTCGGAGCGGGGGTCGGAGTCGCGGCGGGCGCCGGCGGCGGCGTCGCCTCGCGGATGCCGAGCCGCGCCTTCAATTGCGCGCGGGCGAGATCGAGCATCTGCTTCGTGCTCGGGTCGAGCTCCTTGTTGTAGGCCTCATCGAGCGCCTTGAGGCCCTTCTCGCGGTCGCCGACCAAGCCGACGATCTGCGAGCCCTGCTGGCGCAGCAGCGCGTCCGGGCTGGCGAGCAGTTCGAGTCCGACGGGCAGGCCCGCCAGGTCGCCGAAGCGGCCCAAGGCCATCGCCGCCTGCACCTTCACGACGGCTTCGGAATCGGAGAGGCAGCCCTTGATCGCGTCGACGGCGGAGGGGTCGCCGATCGAGGCGAGGCCGCGCAGCGACTGCTGGCGGACGCCGGGGTCGGAGTCCTTCGTCGCCTTCTTGAGCGCCTCCAGCGAATCGCGCGAGGAGATGCGCTCGAGCGCCGCCGCGGCGGACTGCCGGGTCGGCACGTCGGAGTTCTCCAGAAGGGCGATCAGCTTCGAGACCGCCTTTTGCGAGCGGAGATTGCCGAGGCTGCGGGCGGCCGAGAACCGGACGGTTTGGGTCGTGTCCTCGAGCGCCTTGATGAGGGCGTCTTCCGTCGACGGATCGGCGAGATAGGTCAGCGAGATCGCGGCCTGCGAGCGAACTTGCGGGTCCGGGTCCTTCACGACGAGCTCGGCGATCTTGGACGCGCCGGCGCGCAGCGTGCCGAGGGCGTCGATGGCGGCGGTGCGGACGTAGGGGTTCTCGTCGCCCAAAAGGGGCATCAAGGGGTCGACGCCCTTGGGGTCGCGGAGGCGGGAAATCTCCTCGCAGGCCTGGCGGCGGACCATCGGGTTCTTGTCCTTGAGCTTGGCGATGGAGGCGTCGATCGGGGCGATCGCCTTCTCTTCGGCCGAAAGTGGGGCGACAGCCCCGAAAAGCAAGGCGGCAGCGGCAAAAACACGCAGAATGGGGACCATAAGGTGCCCCGATTCTAGCTTTCTTAAAGGAAGGGCTTCAACGGAGTCAATTTGGGGACAGACCCCAAATTGACTCTAGAAGTCTTCGGCCAGGCTGACTTCGCCGGCGACCGCGACCTGGTAGGCCGAGACCCGCCGCTCGAAGAAGTTCGTCAGCTCCGGAACGTCCTGCAGCTCCATGAAGCTGAACGGGTTCTTCGTGCCGTAGGTCGGCGGCAGGCCCAGGGCGGCGAGCCGCCGGTCGGCCACGAAACCGAGATAGCGCTTCATGTCGGCGGACGAGAGCCCCGCCACGTTGAGCTGGAGCATGTCGTTGGCGAAGGCGAGCTCGCAGTCGACCGCGTCGGTCATCATCTTCTCAACGGAAGAGGCCATGCCCGCGTCGAACAGCCGAGGCTCCTCGGCCCGCGCGACCCGGATGACCTCGAAGGCGAAGTTCATGTGCGCGCTCTCGTCGCGAAACACCCAGTTCGTCCCCGCCGCGAGGCCGTTGAGCAGGCCCTTCGAGCGCAGGAAGTAGACGTAGGCGAACGCCGCGAAGAAGAACAGCCCTTCCACCGCGCCCGCGAACGCGATCAGGTTCAGGAGGAAGCCCCGCTTTTCCTCGAGCGTGCGGGCGGCCTCGAGCCGGTTGATCGAGTCGATCCACTTGAAGCAGAACTCGGCCTTCCGCCGGATCGACGGCACGTTTTCGACGGCCGCGAAGGCCGCCGCGCGCTCGGCGTGGTCCGGGATGTAGGTGTCGAGCAGCGTCAGGTAGAACTCGACGTGCTGCGCCTCTTCGTAGAGCTGCCGGGAGAGGTAGAGCCGCGCCTCGGGGGCGTTCACGTGTTTATAGAGGTTGAGCACGAGGTTGTTCGACACGATCGAGTCGCCGGTCGCGAAGAACGCCACGAGCCGCCGGATCAGGTGCCGCTCGCCCTCCGTCAGCCGGTCGCGGAGATCGCCCAGGTCGTGGGCGAAGTCCACTTCCTCGACGGTCCACGTGTTCTTGATCGCGGACTTGTACATGTCGAAGAACTGCGGGTACTGCATGGGCCGCAGCGTCAGGTTGAGGCCGGGATCGAGGATCATTGGCAGCTCTCGCACGACTCGGGGTTCTCGAGCGAACACGCGACCGCCGCGGCCGGAGCCGCCGCCGCCGTCGTCGCCTTGTTGATCGACGTCGCCGGGCGCGAGCGCAGGTAGTACGTCGTCTTGAGGCCGCGCTTCCACGCGTGCATGTACATCGACGAGAGCTTGCCGATCGTCGGCGTCTCGAGGAAGAGGTTCAAGGACTGGCTCTGGTCGATGAACGGCGCGCGCTCGGCCGCCATCTCGATGAGCGCCCGCTGCGGCAGCTCCCACGCGGTCCGATACAGCTTCTTGAGCTCCTCGGGCATGCCTTCGACGAGCCGCACGGAGCCGTCGGCGGCCTTGAGCTTGTCGCGCGTCTCCTCGGTCCACAGCCCGAGCTTTTTTAGGTCCGCCACCAGGTAGCGGTTGACCTGCAGGAACTCGCCGGAGAGCGTCTCGCGCTTGAACAAGTTCGACACCTGCGGCTCGATGCACTCGTAGCAGCCGGCGATCGAGGCGATCGTCGCGGTTGGCGCGATCGCGATCATCAGCGAGTTGCGCACGCCGGCCTTCTCGATGCGGGCGCGCAGCTCGTTCCAGCGGCGGTCGTCGCGCGGCGACGCATTCATCAGCTCGAAGTGGAACTTGCCCTTCGAGAGCCACGTCTCCTTGAACGACTCGTGCGCGCCGCTTTCCTCGGCGAGCTCGCAGGAGGCCATGAGCGCGTGGTAGTAGATCTCCTCGGCGATCCTCCGGGTCAATTCCTTCGCCTCGTCGGAGTCGAAGGGTAGTCTGAGCTGGAACAACATGTCCTGTAGGCCCATCACGCCCAAGCCCACGGGGCGCCAGCGCCGATTCGACGCTTCGGACTGCTTCGTCGGGTAGAAGTTCAGGTCGACGACGCGGTCGAGGAAGCGGACCGCGGCGCGCACCGTGTAGGCGAGCTTGCCGAAGTCGACCTGGCCCTCGGAGACGTGGCGGCCGAGGTTGATCGAGCCCAAGTTGCAGACCGCGGTCTCGCCGTCGTTGTTGACCTCGAGGATCTCGGTGCAGAGGTTGGAGGAGTGCACCGCGGCGCCGCCGGCGGTCTGGTTGCAGGCGCGGCTGGAGGTGTCCTTGAAGGTCATCCAGCCGTTGCCGGTCTCGGCGAGCGTGCGCATCATGCGGGCGTAGAGCTCGCGGGCTTTCACCTTCTTGACCGCGAGGCCCTTCGCCTCGGCCTCGGTGTAGGCCTTCTCGAAGGCCTCGCCCCAGAGG
Source organism: Elusimicrobiota bacterium (assembly GCA_016212845.1). GTDB lineage: Bacteria > Elusimicrobiota > Elusimicrobia > UBA1565 > JACRDR01 > JACRDR01. Next base: position 2,711 of record JACRDR010000397.1, on the reverse strand, counting down.
TCGGGGAAGTTCGGCACCGCCGCGGGATCGAACAGGGACCAATCGCCGTCTTCCTCGACGCGCTTCATGAACAGGTCGGGGACCCAGTTCGCCAGATTGAGATTATGGGTGCGTCGAGCCGCATCGCCCGTATTGTCCCGGAGCTCGAGGAACTCCTCGATGTCGGCGTGCCACGTCTCGAGGTACACGCAGCAGGCGCCCTTGCGCTTGCCGCCCTGATTCACCGCCGCCACCGACGCGTCGAGGGTCTTGAGCCACGGCACGACGCCGTTGGACTTGCCGTTGGTGCCGCGGATCAGCGCGCCGCGGGAGCGGATGCGGTGGAAGGCCATCGCGATGCCGCCCGAGAACTTCGACAACAAAGCCACTTCCTTGTACCGGTCGTAGATCGACTCGAGGTTGTCCTGCGGCGAGTCGACGAGGTAGCACGACGACATCTGCGGGTGCCGGGTGCCCGAGTTGAACAAGGTCGGCGAGCTCGTGACGTAGTCGAAGGAGGAGAGCATGCGAAAGAGCTCTAGCGCCTCGCCGACGTTCTTGGACAGACCGCACGCGACGCGGAGGAAGAAGTATTGGGCGGTCTCGAGCACCTCGCGGCGCTTCGGGTGGCGAAGGAGGTAGCGGTCGTACACCGTGCGGAGGCCGAAGTACTCGAAGAGCTCGTCGTTGCGCTCCTCGACCTCGTGGTTGAGCTTGCGGGCGTTGGCCGCGACGAACGCCGCGGTCTCGTCGGCGACGAGCCCCAACGAATGAGCCGCCGCGATCGACTGCGAGAACGAGTGGATGTTCTGATTCGAGACTTCTTTCTCGATGAACTTCGAAAGCAAACGTGCGGCCAGCAAAGAGTACTCAGGCTCCTGCGCGATCAAAGACGCGGAGGTCTGGATCGAAAGCTCGTCGAGCTCTCGGGTGGTGGCGCCGTCGTAGAGGCCGCCGATCGTCCGGGTGGCGACGCGGAGGACGTCGACCCCAGGGAGGCCGCCGGCCGATCGCGCCACGGCGCGGACGATCTTGTTGACGTCGACGGGCTCGAGGCCGCCGTCGCGCTTTTTGACGCGCATCGTGCTCGAGGCGAGGGAATCGGTGGAAGGGGTGTGGGGCGGCGTCTTGGCGTCGGCGAGATTCTGGCTCATGTCATCCTCCTTTGCTCGGCGGAGCCGACGAGGACGACACCGGTCTCGGCCCCCCTGGGGGCCGCCGGCTTCTCGGCGACTTCTCACCGCGCTGGCAGGTCTTCGGACTCGCGGGCGACCTACTCTCCGCCGCTTCCCGGGCTTCTTCGCCCAGTGCTTCTCGCGGATTTCGTTCCCGCTAACCGCTGCGGGGCAGTCCCGGATTCTCACCGGGTTCCCTCTTCGGCCGGACCTGAAAATCCCGGCACCAGCGTGGGCCGAACGATACTCCAACCCACCCGCTTTCGTCAACGAGAAAATTACAAAGTCGTCCGCAGATGTCCATCCTTTGTCTTTCTCTTGTATTTTCTCGAATCACCTTCGGAAGGGCTGCGAGGTGAGGAAAAGCAGCGGGCGGCCGCACGCGGCGCGGCTTCGATAAACGGCGCTCGCTTACGCGGCCGGCGGCGTGGGGGGAGGGGTGGGGGCGCCGCCCAGGATGGAGGCGAGCGTCTTGTGGAGCTGGTCCATCACGAACGGCTTTTGGACCACGGAGATGGCGCCCGACATGAGGGCGACGCCTTTTTCGCGCACGGTGTCGCGGCTCGTCATGATGACGATCTTCGGGCACTTGGGGCCCAGCTTCGAGGAGACTTCGTAGGCGACGTGGTAGCCGTCGATGTAGGGCATCATCACGTCGAGCAAGCAGATGTCGAAGACTTCGGAGGTGGCGATCTGGAGCGCTTCCTTGCCGTTGGTCGCGGTGGCGACGTCGTAGCCCTGGTAGCCGAGGTCCATTTTCAGGAGCTCGAGCAGGTCGGGATCGTCGTCCGCGATCAGGATGCGCTTTCGATCTGCCATGTCTTCTCCCCGAGGACCTTTTCCAGATCGTCGAACAGCGACTCTTCCAGGCGCACGGCGGTGTCGGTGTCGACGAGCGCGGTGCCGTGGGCGGGCGTGTCGAGCTTCAACGTGACGGGACATCGGCCGGGATGCTTGGCGAGGACTTTTCTGAGGTCCTCGAGCATCGGCTTTTCGAGCGCGGCCGTCGAAAACGGGATGGTCAAACGCTTGGCCAGCCTCGAGACCGCCATGTCGATCGGAATGATTTCGTCCACGATTAGCTCGGGCGTCTGATTCTCCGCGTCGGCCGCAGCGCCGCCGCGGCCGAAGCTGAGCCGCCCACCGATCGACACAATAGCATTCAAGTTGAGGAGTTTGCCTAGTCCTTCCGCGTATTTCCGGGGGAAAAGCAGGATCGTGATCTCGCCCGTGAGATCTTCCAGCACGCCTCGGGCGTACTGCTCGCCCTTTTCCTTGGTCAGCATCTTCTTGACCTGGGCGACCATGCCGGCGATCCGGACGCTGCCGGAGACTTCGGGGCCGAGCTTGTCGATCGTGTGGGTGCTCACCATCTTGAGGCGGTCGGCGTAGCGCACGAGCGGGTGGCCGGAGAGGTAGAAGCCGAGGACTTCTTTCTCGGACTTGAGCACGTCATGCTCGTGCAGCGGCTGCACTTCGGCGGGCGCGCTGTTGTTGGCCGGGCCGACGGTGTCGGCGCCAAAGAGCATGCCTTGGCCGCGGCCCATGTCTTCCTTC
>JACRDR010000389.1 GCA_016212845.1 Elusimicrobiota bacterium | reverse complement strand
TGCTTCGACTTCTCGACGAGCTTCGCGACGAACGCCGCGTACACCTTCTTGTCGACGTAGGCGCGGGAACAAGCCGAGCACTTCTGGCCCTGCAAGCCGAACGCGGACTTCATGATCCCTTCCGCCGCCATGTCGAGGTCCGCGGACTCGCAGACGACCGCCGGGTTCTTGCCGCCGAGCTCCATGAGGGTCGGCTTCGGCCAGTCCTTCGAGAACTCGCGGTACATGTGCATGCCGACTTCCTTCGAGCCGGTGAACACGATGCCGTCGACGCCGGGGTTCTTCCAGAGCGCGTCGCCGATGACGGAGCCCTTGCCGGTGATGAAGTTGAAGAGGCCGGCGGGCACGCCCGCGTCGCGATACACTTCGTAGAGCTTGAGGCCGGTCCACGGCGTGTCCTGCGCGGGCTTATAAATCATCGCGTTGCCGGCCAGCAGGGCGGCCGACGACATGCCGGTCGAGAGCGCCATAGGGAAATTGAACGGCGCGATGCAGGCGAAGACGCCGTATGGCCGCAGCACGTCCTGCGTCCTTTCGTTGGGCTGGAGCTTGCCGAGCGGGCGGATGTAGCCGTTGGCGTCCTCCATCTGCTGCGCGTAGTAGTCGATGAGGTCGGCGGACTCCTCGGCGTCGCCCATCGCCTCCATCCGCGACTTGCCGACCTCGAGGCTCATGACCGCGCCGATCTCGAACTTACGCTCGCGGATCAGCTCGGCGGCCGCCCGGAGCACCTTCACGCGGTCCTGCCACGGCGCGCGGCCCCACACCTTCTGCGCCTTTCGGGCCGATTTCACCGCCAAATCCACGTGCTCGACGGTCGCGGCGGCGAAGCGGCCCAGCACGAAGGACGTGTCGATGGGCGAGGTGTCCGAGAGCGGCTCGGAGGCCGATTTGACGGGCTTGTAGTCGATGTAGAGCGGGTGGTCCTTGCCGGCTTCCTTCTTCACCTTCGCCAGCGCCTCGTCGAAGAGGCGGTGGAACTCGGTCATGTCGAGATTGTTCGAGGTGTAGGTTACTTTGAACTGCTTGGCCGGCGCGGAAGTAGTCATCGGGAGCCTCTCATGCTTTGACGTGTACGGCTTTGAGCGTGCGCTCGAGAGCGCGGGTAAAGCGGACGACGAGCTCGTCGAGCTCGCGTTCGTTGACGACGAAGGGCGGCGCGAGCATCGCCAGGTCCCCTTCGCCGTCGGCGTGTCCGACGTTGGGCCAGACGACGAGCCCCTCGTCCTGCGCGAGGTCGGTGAAGCGCTCGGCGAAGTGCTGCGCGCGCGGGAACGGGCGGCGCGACACCTTGTCCTCGACGAACTCGACGCCGGCGAGGAGCCCCCGGCCGCGGACGTCGCCGACCGCGGGCAAATCCAGGAGCGCCTCCAGGCGCAGGTGGAGCGCTTCGCCCATCTTCGCGCAGCGCTCGACGAGCTTGCGCGAGCGGATCTGCCGGACGGCGGCGAGCCCCGCCGCGCAGGCGACGGGGTTGTGCGAAAAAGTTTGCGCGTGGGCGAGAGCGCCGGAGCCGGCGGCGATCGTATCCACGATCTTGCGGCTCGCGGCGACCGCGGAAAGCGGGACGTAGCCGCCGGAGAGCCCCTTGCCCAGCGTCATGATGTCGGGCACGGCCTCGTAGGGCTCGAGCGCGCTCCACGTGCCGGTGCGCCCGGCGCCGGTGAGCACCTCGTCGGCGATAAAAAGCACCTGGTGGCGGTCGCAGATCTCGCGGACGGTCTTGTAGTAGTCGCCGCGCGGCACCGAGGCGCCGGTGGACGAGCCGCCGACCGGCTCGCAGATGAAGGCGGCGACGTTCTCGGCGCCCGCCTTGCGGATCGCGTCCTCGAGCGCGGTGCCCGAGCAGGCGGGGCACTCCGCGGACTCGCCGCGGCACGCGCAGCGGTAGGCGTACGGCGCCGGGATCATCATCACGTCCACGAGCCACGGGCCGAAATAGGTCTTGTAGTGCCCGCGAGCGGAGGCCGACAGCGCGAGCAGGGTGTTGCCGTGATAGCCCGGCGTCCTGGCGATGATCGTCTTCTTGTTGGGCCGGCCGCGCTCCACCCAGTACTGCCGGGCGAGCTTGAGCGCCGCCTCGACCGCCTCGGAGCCGGAGCCCAGGAAATAGAACCGGTCGAGGGCGGGCGGCCCGACCTTGGCGAGCTCGTCGGCCAAATCCTCGGCGGCGGCGGTGGTGAACGCCGTGCCGTTGACGTAGGCGACCTGCCCGGCCTGCCGTCCCGCGGCCTCGGCGATCTCTTTGACGCCGTGGCCCAGGTTGGCGACGAAGGCGCCGCCCGCGGCGTCGAGGTACTTCTTCCCCTCGTCGTCCTCGAGCCAGCAGCCGTCGCCCCGGACGATCTTGGGGAAGCTCTTGGTGAGCTTCCGGTAGAAGACGTGACCCTCGGGATCGCGCCGCATCACGCCGATTTTACATCTTTTCCCCGGTAGGCTGGGGGTAGGCGATTGGACCCAGTCAGGTCCCTGGTCCTTCGGGCTTTCGGGGTGGGTCCTTCCGCCCTGCCGGCCGCGCCCCTATTCC
>JACRDR010000388.1 GCA_016212845.1 Elusimicrobiota bacterium | reverse complement strand
CTCCCGCCTGTTGTCGGGCCTGCGCCGCGCCGTCGAACGGCGCGGCGGCCGCATCCACGAGCGCTCTCGGGTCGTGGACGTCAAGGAGGGCTCGACGGTCTCCCTGCGCGTCTCCGGCGGCGCGAGCGTCTTCGCCGAGCACGCGATCGTCGCGGCGCCTTCGCTCTCCGGTCCGCCGGCCCGCGCGGTCGCGCACCGCACCTACGTGGTCGCGGCGCCGGTCCCCGAGCATGCCGTGCCGCGCGCCCTCTATTGGGACAGCGACCGGCCGTACCATTACGTGCGCGGCTGGGGGCGGGGCTCGGCGCATTGGCCCGGCGACCAGCGGGAGTATCTCGTCGTGGGGGGGGAGGACCATCCCGCGGCGAAGCCGTCCGATCCCGAGCCGCGGTGGGCCCGCCTGGAAGCCTGGATGCGCGAGCGCTTCCCGATGGCGAGCGGAGTCACGCACCGCTGGCACGGCGAGGTGCAGGAGCCCGCCGACGGGCTGCCGAGCCTCGGCCGCGACCCCGGCCGCGAAGGCATCTTCCGCGCCTCGGGCTTCGGCGGCAGCGGTCTGACGAGCGCGGCGGTGGCCGCCATGGTCCTCTCCGACAGCGTGCTCGGCCGGGCGAACCCTTGGAGCCGGCTCTACGACCCGGGCCGCCCCCGCAGCCGCGCCGGAGCATTCGTCCGCTTCGGGCTCGGCGCCGCGAAACGCTTTTTCGGACTGAAACGATCCAGGGAGGCGTGATGGAAGATTCGGAGCAGCAGGAGCAGAAGCGGCGGGTCCGGTACGCGGTGGTCGGCTTGGGGCCGGTGACGCAGGCGGGCGTGCTTCCCGCGTTCAAGAACGCGGAGGAAAATTGCGAGCTCGCCGCGTTCGTCTCGGAGGACCCGCTGAAGCACAAGAAACTAGGGAAGCGCTACCGCGTGTCCCTCACGTACTCGTACGGCGACTACGACGCCTGCCTCCGCTCCGGCGAGGTGGACGCGATTTATCTCGCGGTGCCGGCCGCGCGCCGCAAGGAGTTCGCTCTCCGCGCCGTGGAGGCGGGGCTGCACGTCTTGAGCGAGCGCCCGCTCGGCCTCAACGAGGAGGAGTGCGAGGCGGTGCAAAAGGCCGCCGCGAAAAAGCGCGTGAAAGTGCTCGTCGCCTACGGCCTCTACCAACAGGAAGGGAACGCGAAAGCGATCGAATTCTGCCGCGCCGGCAAGATCGGGGAGGTCCGCTCCTTCGTCGCGACGGTCGCGTCTCAAGCGCGTCCGGCCGACCCGAGGCTCGACCATCCCGGCGGCGGAGCGCTGTACCATCTGGGCATCGACGCGATCCACGTCGCGCGCAAGCTCATGGGCGCGGAGCCCCTCGAGGCGTACGCGTCCGCGCAGAGAGGCACGGACGGGAAGGCCGAAGAATCCGCGACCGCGGTGCTTCGCTTTCCGGGCGACCGCCAGGCGACGGTGTTCGCGAGCCTGGCCAACGCGGAGGCGTCGAGCTTCCACGCGTTCGGCTCGAAGGGCGACCTGCGGTGCGAGCCCGCTTTCGACTCCGACGCCGAGTGCCGCCACGTCGTGACGATCGCGGGCAAGCGGCGCGAGCGGGGCTTCGATCCGCGCGAGCCGTACGCGCCGCTGCTGCTGCGGTTCTCCGACTCGATCCTCCAAGGCGGAGACCCGGCGCCGGGACTCTCCGATGCCCTCGCGGACGTGCGCGTGCTGCGGGCGCTCGAACGCTCGCTGACGGAAGGCCGGCCGGTGAAGGTGCAGCTCGACCGCCCCGTCCCGGCGGCGGCGCCGCGCGTTCCGGTGAAGCGCGAGTTCGCGCAGCCGCTCTCTCGCGCCTCGGGCGCGGGAGGGACGCCGTTCGCCGCGCTCGGGGACTCCAAGCCGGCCCCGCAGCTCAAGAAGCCTTAGCGGCTAAGCCGTCGGGCCGCGGCGCGACAGCTCGTCCGCTCGCGTCGCGGCCCGGCCGCCGCCGCTCTCCAACGAGGCGTCCTCCGCGCTGTGCATGCGGGACGCCTCCCGCGGATAGACCCCTTCCTCGAACTCCTCCATCTCGGGCGCCTTCTCGGGCGTCTCCTTCGCCTTGTTGGACGGGCGACGGCTCGCCGAACGCCGGCGCGTCACGGGCCTGGCTCTTCCCTTCGATTTGGTTCTCGTCATACCTTAATTGTAACGCGCGAGCCCATGCGAATTATGCCGCGGGCATATAAAGATTTCGCGCGGCCTTGAATTGTTCACAGCATCCCCGCACACTTAGCGCGGATGGGCTTGCTCGCCCGCGGCGCCCTAGGGGCGCTGCTTTTGGGCCTCGGTCCCGCGTTCGCCTCCGCGGCGCCGGGCACCACGTCGCCCGAATCGCTTCGGGTGGCCGCCGCGCCGCGCCCGGCTTCGATGGGCGAGGCGTTCGCGGCGCTGGCCGACGACGTCAACGCCATCGCGTACAACCCGGCGGGCTTGGGCTTCCTCGAGCGGCAGGAAGCCGCGCTCATGCACAACGTGTACGTCAACGGCGTCACGCAGGAGTACGCGGCCTACGCGCTCCCGACTCATCTCTTCGGAACCTTCGCGCTTTCGGCGAACCTGCTGCGCGTCGAGCCGTTTAGGGCCTTCGACCAGAACGATCAGCCGATCGGCGAAGTCTCGGCCGACGACCTCTCGCTTTCCGGGGCGTACGCCTGGTCGTGGCGCGGCCTCAGCGTGGGGGGCGCCTTCAAGCACGTCCGCTCTCGCCTGGCCGACACGACCGCGCGAGGCGCGGCCTACGACGCGGGAGTCCTCGTCCGCTTCCAGCACGGCCTCAACGCCGGCTTTTCCGTGCAGAACCTCGGACGCGGCCTGCGCTACGATCAGGAGTCGTTTCCTCTGCCCCGGATGTCTCGCGGAGGCCTGTCGTGGAAAGGCCGCTTTCTCTGGCCCGGCTCGTCGGCGGGGTTCACGGTGGAAGGAGACTTTCCGAACGACCGCAATCCGTTCGTCTCCGGCGGCGGCGAACTGCGGTTTCATCCGATGATGGCGCTGCGCGTCGGGTATCGCGGCAGCCAGGACGACGACCTCAAGTTCTCGTGGGGCGCCGGCTTCCGCGTCCCGCTCCGGCGCGAGGCGTTCGCGCGAGCGACCGAGCCGACGTGGGAGGCCCGCTACGACCGGGAGAGCTCCCTGCCCGCCGAATTGGACATCGACTACGCGTTCGTGAAGCTCGGAGACCTCGGAACGAGCCACCGCATCTCGATGCTGCTGCGGTTCGGCAAGGGCCGTCCGCCCGAATTGTCCCCGAGTTGGAGGCATGGCTATGTGCCGAAAGACTATTAGAGCCGTCTTCGCCGCGCTGGCGCTGGCGTCGCCCGCGCCCGCCGTCGCTCAGGTCCTGCAGAGCGGCTTGCTCACTCTGCCGTACCACGTCTTCGACGCGACCGGCGGCGCGGTGCTCGCCGGCGGAAACTTCTCGCTGCAGGCCTCGATGGGCCAGATCACCGGCACGGGCCTGAGCGGCGGCGCGTTCACGATGGTCTCCGGCATCTTCGGCATCCGGCCGTCGGCGCGGCTCGACCTCGAGACGCTGCACGTCTTCCCGTCCCCGTACCGCCCGAGCCGCGGCGACGACCGCATCACGTTCCGCGGCACGACGACGCACACCCGCATCCGCATCTATACCCTGTCGGGCTGGCTGGTGCGCACGCTGGAGAAAAACGATTCCACGACGCAGGACATCGTCTGGCAGCCCGTCGTCAACTCCGCCGGCCAGGGCATGGCGAGCGGCGTCTATCACTACGTCGCCGAAGGCGACGAGGTGGGCCGCAAGACGGGCAAGCTGATGATCATCAAATGACGATTTCGATCCCGGAGGGGAGAATGAGAAGCTTTAGAATCCGGCTCGCCGCCTGCCTCGTTTGGAGCTTGGCCTCGGCCGCGCGGGCGCAGACGTACACGCCGATGGCGACGGCGACGCCCAACACGGTGCCGGGCTCGGTGCATTATCAGGGCCGGCTGGAGGACAACGGCTTCCCCGCCCAAGGCAACCGGACGATGCGCTTCAAGCTCTACGACGCCGCGGCCGCGGGCACCCTCTTGTGGGACTCCGGCGACCAGACGGTGAACATCTCCATCGGCATCTTCGGCGTCGATCTCTCGATCCCGCTGGCGGCCCTCCAAGGCTCGGCTAGAAAGTACCTCGAGGTCACGGTGCAGGGCACGACGCTGGCCCCGCGCGAAGCGCTCGCCACCGTCCCCTACGCGCTCATCGCCAAGACGGTCGAGGGCACGCTCGACATCTCCAACGGCGGCCTCTCCATCTCGAGCGCGCCGACCTCGACGAAGCCGTCGCTCTTCGTGTCTTCCGGCAACGCGAACGTCGGCCTGAACACGAACACCCCGGCCACGCTCCTCCACATGAGCTCGGGCACGCTCACGATCGACGGCAATACCGTCCCGTCGATCGTCGCCAAAAGCTCCGTCACCGTCGGCGGCACGGGCACGCCCCGGGTGCACCTCGACGTCCCCGGCGGCACGATCCAGGCCTCGACGCTCAAAGGCGACAACACGCTGCAGCTCACCTCCGGGAGCGGCGCCTCGTCCGTGATCCTGCAGGTCAACGGCACCGAAGGCGCGCGCCTCGACTCCTCCGGGCAGTTCAAAGCCGGCGCGTCCGCCTCTCAAAGCGCCTTCACGACCACGGGCTCGCTGGACATGTTCTCCGGCTCGACCATCGCTGCCAACGGCACGCTGACGTTTTCGACCGCGACCGTCGCCGGGACGGGCAACCCCGCCCTCCTCATCGACAAGAACGCGAACGTGGTCATCGGCTCCACCGGGACGTTCGGCGGGCTGGCGCGCATGCTGACCCTGTCGAGCGTCGGCGCGGGAGACGCCGTGGGCCTGGAGCTGATCGGCAACAAGACGGCCGCGCAGAACACGCCCGCCAGCGTGAATTTCCTGAACATCCAGGCGTCGCAGGCGTCGAAGTACATCGCGCGAGTCGCCGGAGGCGTGGGGCGCGGCGCCGATCCCGACTCCGGGAACTTGTTTTTTACGACCGCGGACAACGCGGGCACGCTCGGGACCCGCATGACGATCGACGAGAGCGGCCAAGTGGGCATCGGCACCACCGCGCCGGCGACCCTCCTCGAGGTCAACGGCGCCGCCCAGTTCGGTTCGGGAGCGACGAAGAGCACCTTCACCGCGACCGGGGGCCTGCGATTCGACGCGGCGTACTCGCCGTCCGCCAACACGGAAGCGGCGACCGTCCAGTACGTGAACAATCAAGTGGTCAACGGCGGCGGCTGGAGCCGGACGGGGACGTCCGTCTTTACCTCGAACTCGGCGGACTCCGTCACCGTGCGGGCCGGCACGTTGACCGTGCAGGGCTCCGCCTTCTCCGTCGCGGGAACCGGCCTGGCGGTCGATTCGATCGGAGTCTACTCGACTTTGCCCCTCACGCTCTCGGGCAGCACGCTGAGCGTGACGGGCGCCAACGGCATCGGCCTCTCCGCCAGCGATACGACGGCCACGCTCCGCCGGGACAGCTCCTACAACGGCGTGGTCGACGGCGGCAACTTCCGCACCCTGGGGCAGCAGACCCTGCTCGCCGATGGGCAGGGCGCGGCGGCGTTCTACATCAACGCCACGAACAGCTTCGCGCTCACGCGCGACGCGACGACCGGCCGGTACGATCTCGGCCTCGGCGGCGCCAACGCGATGACGTTCGACACGGGACAACGGGTGGGCGTCGGCAACGTCGCCCCGACCAGCAAGCTCCACGTGTCGAGCGGCATCGTGACGATCGACGGCGTCAACGGCGGGCTCCGGGTGAGCAGCGGCTCTCTTACGGGCGTCCTGATCAGCGGCTGGCTCTCGGCGACCGCGGCCTTCAATCCGGGCACGGTCGGCGCGGGCGTCTGCGTGGAGTCCGGGGCGATCACCGTGACGGGCGCCTTGGACGGCAACGAGTGCTACGTCGGCGTCCCGGCGGCGAACGCGAGCATCACGGGGGCGCACCACTCCTGCTACGTTTCGGCGGCAAGCACGGTGAAGATTCGCTCTTGCTGCACGAACGGCGCGACCACGTGCGCGCTGACGAACCAGACCTATCGCGTGACGACGTTCCTGCACTAGCGTGAGCCGGGCGTTCATCAACGAGAACGCGGGGGACCCGGACGAGCTTCCGGACCGGGCGGTGCCGAACAGCCCGAACTACGTCACGCCGTACGGGCTCGACGCGCTCCGCAAGAAGGCCCTCGAGCTGAAGGCGGCGGCGGACGCCTTCCCCAAGGACGACAAGCGCAGGCGCGCTCCCGCGCGCGACCTCAAGTACGTCGAGGCCCGGATCGCCAAGGCGATCCTCGTTCAAAGCGCCGGGCGCCGGGGAGACGAGGTCCGCTTCGGCGCGACGGTGCGCGTGAAGGGGGCCGGGGGAGAGCGGACTTTCAGGATCGTCGGCCAGGACGAGGCGGAGGAGGGCGGGGAGAAGATCGCCTGGGATTCCGCCGCTGCGCTCGGGCTCCTAGGGTGCAAGCCGGGAGACGCCGCGGAGCTTCCGGACGGCATCGCGACGGTCGTCGCGATCGAGTATCAGTAAGAGGGGTAGTGGTCCGTCCCGTCGAAGAGCTGGTCCAGACCGCCGTGGCGATTGTAGATCGCTAAGGATTGGTCCGGCACGAGGATTCCGCCGAGTCTCGCCTGAAGCGCCTTGCCCAATCCCGGCTTCAGCTTCTCCAAGCCCGTCAGCAGCTCGCGAAATTGGTCCGGCCGCGCTTTCGAGTTG
>JACRDR010000387.1 GCA_016212845.1 Elusimicrobiota bacterium | reverse complement strand
GGCGTAGCCGAAGTCCACGCGGCCGGCCTCGATGAAGGTGCCGAGCCAGCCTTCCGGCTCTCCTTTCCCTTCGCCGATCCGGCGCGCGGCGTCCACCGCCTGCGGCAGCGCGCCGGCGCGCCGCATGAAGGCGAGCAGGCAGCCCGCGCGGTCTTCGCCCTCGTTCGCGCACTCGGCGTGAAGGCTCTCCACGACGGCGGAGCTCTCCCCGGGACGGAGCCAGACGGAGGCGGGGCCCAGCTCGACGACGCCGGCGAGAGCCGCGGAGGCGAGGAGCGCGGCGAGGGTCACGCCGCCAGGGCCACGGCGGCGGCGTAGTCGTCGGAGTGCGACAGCGAGAGGCGGATCTTCTTCGCCGGCTTGCCGCGCAGGAGGACGCCGGGGCGGCCCTTCGAGTCGCGGCTCACCGCGATGTCTTTCAGAGCGAGGCTGCCGTCGCCCAGCGCCTTCCAGACGGCTTCCTTGGCGGCGAATCGTACGGCGAAGTGCTGCCAGGCTCGGCGTTTGCCTTCGCAGTAGCGGATTTCTTCTTTCGAAAAGACCCTGGTGAGGAAGCGGGGGTTGCGCTTGGCGAGCGCGCGGACGCGGGAGATTTCGACGATGTCGAGCCCGAGTCCGCCCTTCGCCATTACTCGACGGTGACGCTCTTGGCCAGGTTGCGGGGCTGGTCGACGTCGCAGCCCCGAAGGTCCGCCATGTGGTAGGCCAGGAGCTGGAGCGGCACGACGTTGACGATCGGGCTCAAGAACTCCGACACGACGGGCAGGCGCAGGATGTGGTCGGCCTTGCCGTCTAGGCGCGTCTCCCCCTCGTTGACGATCGCGATGAGGATCGCGCCGCGAGCACGAGCTTCTTCGATGTTGGAGAGCACCTTTTCGAAAGTCTTGGACTGCGTGGCGATCGCGACGACCGGCACGTCGGGGTCGATGAGCGCGATGGGGCCGTGCTTCATTTCGCCGGCGGCGTAGCCTTCCGCGTGGATGTAGCTGATCTCTTTGAGCTTCAGCGCGCCTTCGAGCGCGGTCGGGTAGTTCACGTTCCGGCCGATGTAGAGGAAGTGCTCCGCCTTGAAGTATTTCTTCGAGATCTCGCGCATCTGGCCGTCGAGCTTGAGCGCGGCGCGGATGAGGTTCGGCAGCCGGAGCATTTCGTCGACGAGCGCCATCGCTTCCTTCTCGTCGAGCTTGCCGCGCGCGATCGCGAGATGCAGCGTGAGCGTCGCGAGCGCGACGAGCTGGCCGACGAAGGCCTTGGTCGAGGCGACGCCGCACTCGGGGCCGCAGAGCGTATAGAGGTTGTAGTCCGCGGCGCGCGGGATCGCGGCGCCGACGGTGTTGCAGACCGAGAGGATCTTTACGCCCAGCTGCTTGGCGAGGCGCACCGCCGCGAGCGTATCCGCCGTCTCGCCGGACTGCGAGACGGAGATGCAGAGCGTGTTCGCCGAAAGGATCGGCTCGCGGTAGCGGAACTCGGAGGCGGTCTCGACCTGCGTCGGGATTCTAGCGATCGACTCGAGCCAGTACTTGGCCACGAGCCCGGCGTGGAACGCGGTGCCGCACGCGACGATCTGGATGTTCGAGATCGCGAGCATGGCTTCCTTCGAAAGCCCGGCCTCCTTCTCGAGCACGCCGTCGCGCAGCGGGAACAAGCGGCCGCGCAGCGTGTCCTCGACCGCGATCGGCTGCTCGTGGATCTCCTTGAGCATGAAGTGGCGGTAGCCGCCCTTCTCGGCCATCGTGCGGTCCCACTGGATCGTGATCGGCGTCTTCTCGACCTTCTTGCCGTCGAGGTTGAAGAAGCTCACGCCCTTCGACGAGATGACGGCCATCTCGCCGTCCTCGAGGAAGACGACCTTGCGCGTATGGTCCAGGAAAGCGGGAACGTCGGAGGCCAAAAACGTCTCGTCCTTTCCGAGACCGACGACGAGCGGGGAGGCGGTCTTGGCGGCGATGAGGGTGCCGGGCGCGTCCGACCAGAGGATCGCGAGCGCGTACGCGCCGCGGACCTCGGCGAGCGCCTGCCGCACGGCTTCAAATAGCATCGGCTCGCGGAAGTCGGGGGCGAACGGCGCGCCGCCCTTGGAAAGGCCGGAGAGCTTGTCCTCGATGAGGTGCGCGACGATCTCCGTGTCGGTCTCGGACGCGAAGACGTGGCCTTTGTCCATCAGCTTGCCCTTCAGCTCGACGTAGTTCTCGATGATGCCGTTGTGGATGACGACGAGCTTCTTCGAGCAGTCGGTGTGCGGGTGGGCGTTCTCCTCGGAAGGGCGCCCGTGCGTGGCCCATCGAGTGTGGCCGAGGCCGACCGTGCCCTTGAGAGGCTCCTTCTTGAGCAGCGTGTCGAGGTTGGCGAGCTTGCCGACGGAGCGGCGCAGCTCGACGTGCCCGTTCGTCAGCACCGCCAGGCCCGCGGAGTCGTACCCGCGGTACTCGAGGCGCTTGAGGCCCTCGAGCAGGAGCGGGGTCGCTTCCTTAGGTCCGGTGTAGCCGACGATGCCGCACATTGTTATCTAGCCGAGGCGATCAGCTTCTTCATCTCTCCGACGGCGGAGCGCAAGCCTGTGAACATCGAGCGCGCCATGATCGAGAAGCCGACGTTGAGGCACTCCATGTGCGGGATGCGCGCGACCGCCTGGACGTTGTGGTAGTCGAGATCGTGGCCCGCGTGGAGCTCGAGGCCGAGCTCGTGCGCGAGGTACGCCGCCAGCTCGATTTTTTCGAGCTCGGCGTTCTGCTTGAGCTTGCCTGTGACCGCCGCGTAGGCGGTCGTGCACAGCTCGACGGTGTCCGCGCCGAGGTTCTTCGCGATGCGGACGCTGACCGCGTCGGGATCGACGAAGATGCTGACGCCGATGCCGGCGGCGGTGAGCTTCTTGATCGACTTCTCGAGGCCGGCCTGCGAGCCCTGCTTCAGGTTCAAGCCGCCCTGAGTCGTGACTTCCTTCGGGCTCTCGGGGACGATGCAGACCGAGTCGGGCTTGAACTTGAGCGCCGCGGCCACCATCTCGGCGGTGTCGGCCATCTCGAGATGGAGCTGGGTCTTCACCTCGCCCCGGAGCTTCTGGACGTCTGAGTCCTGGATGTGGCGGCGGTCGGAGCGAAGGTGGCAGACGATGAGGTCCGCGCCCGACGTGCGGGCGACCTTCGCGGCGGCCACGGGGTCCGGGTCCACGCTCTTGCGAGCCTGGCGGAGGGTGGCGACGTGATCGATGTTTACTCCCAGCTTGACAGCCATGAGCTTAGTCTCCTGAACGAGATGTCTGGTAGTCCGAGACCGGAGCGACGGGCGTCCGGACTTCCCTTTGGAACGTGTCGATGATCGACTTCGAAAGCGAGCGGCAGGCCGCCTCGTCCGGGCCCTCGACGAGGACGCGGACGAGCGGCTCCGTGCCGGAGTAGCGCACGAGCACGCGTCCGCGGCCGTGCAGCTTCGTCTCGGCGTGCTTGATCGCGGCGCGGGTCTTGGGCAGCTGGTCGAGCGGAACCTTCCGCTCGATGCGGACGTTGGTCAGAATCTGGGGATAGTTCTTATACATCGAGCGGTAGCTCGACAGCGGCTTGCCCGACCGGGCGAGCACCGAGAGCGTCTGCAGCGCGGTCAGCATGCCGTCGCCCGTCGGGGAGAAGCGGCGGAAGACGATGTGGCCCGAGTTCTCGCCGCCCAAAGACAGGCCGCCGTTCTCGATCGCCTCGGTGACGTTGCGGTCGCCGACCGGCACGCAGACCGTGTCGATGCCTTTCTGGCGAAGGTACTCGATGAGGCCGCAGTTGGACATCACGGTCAGCACGACCTTGTTGCCCAAAAGCTGGCCCTGCTCGTGCATGTCCACGGCGCTCATGCCGATGATGACGTCGCCGTCGCACAGGCGGCCTTTCTCGTCGGCGAAGATCGCGCGGTCCGCGTCGCCGTCGAGCGAGACGCCGCAGTGCGCCTTCCGGCGCACCACTTCCTTCTGCATCGCCCCGGTCTCGAGCGCGCCGAAGCCCTTGTTGATGTTCTTGCCGTCGGGTTTGGTCCCGATCGCGAACACCTCGGCGCCGAGCCCGCGCAGGAGGTCCGGCGCGAACTTGGCCGCCGCGCCGTTGGCGCAGTCGACGACGATGCGCATCCCTTTCAAGTCGCTCTGCGAGGGGAAGGTGCTCCGCAGGAAAGCGAGGTAGCGGCCCACGTCCTCGGGCTCCGCCTTCCGGCCGTCGAGCGTCGAGACGCTCGCCCCCGGATCGGCGGTCGGCGTCATGCGCCGCTCGATCTCGTCCTCGAGCTCGGGAGGCATCTTAAAGCCGTCGGAGGTGAAAAACTTGATGCCGTTGAACTCGGCGGGGTTGTGGCTGGCGGAAATGACGACGCCGCAGAGGGCGTTCATGCGCGGGGTGAGATACGAGATCGCGGGCGTCGGGACGACGCCGAGATCGATCGTGAGGCACCCGGCCTTGGAGAAGCCGTGCACCAACGCTTTGCCGAGCGCGATGCCGGAGTCGCGCGAGTCGCGGCCCATGAGCACGACCGGCGGGTGGCCGTTCGTATAGGGCTTGCGCGCGCGGCTCGCCCAGGAGCCCGCGGGCGGCGCCTTCAGCAGCTGCTCGCGCAGGAGCGCCGCCGAGACGAAGCCGAGCTTGCGCACGAGCTCCGGCACGAGCGGATACTTGCCCGGGATGCCGCGGACGCCGTCGGTGCCGAATAATTGACCCATGTCAGCGGCTCGCCTCGAAGACCTTGAGGGTCCGGATGGTGGCGGCGACGTCGTGCACGCGCAGGACGTCGACGCCGGCCTCGGCCGCGCGGCAGGCGACGGCGAGCGAACCCTCGAGCCTTTCCTCGGCGGGCGGAAGCGCGCCGTCGGGGCCCGCGAGCAGGCGTCCGATGAACGATTTGCGCGAGGCGCCGAGCAGCACGCGGCAGCCGAGCGCGCGGAACTCGGGCAGGCGCTTCAAGATCTCGAGATTATGGGAGAGGTCCTTGCCGAAGCCGAGGCCCGGGTCGAGCCACACGCGTCCCGCGTCGCCGCCCGCCCTGACGAAGGCGTCGAGGCGGCCGCGAAAGAAGGCGAGGATGTCGCCGACCACGTCCCGGTAGGAAGGGGCGTGCTGCATCGATCTCGGCGTGCCCTGCATGTGCATCAGCACGACGAACGGGAAATCGAGGGCGGCTTCCAGCATCTCGGGGTCGCCGGAGAGCGCGGTGACGTCGTTGAGGATCGTCGCGCCGGCCTCGCGCGCCGCCCGGGCGACCGCGGCCTTGCTGGTGTCGATCGAGACCGGAACGCCGAAGCGCGACGCCCCCAAGACGACCGGGATCACGCGCGCCAGTTCCTCCTTTTCGGACACGCCCAGGGAACCGGGACGAGTCGACTCCCCCCCGATATCGAGGAAGTCCGCGCCGTCTTCCACCGCCCATTTGCAGCGTAGGACGGCCGCGTCGGGATCCGAAGTTCGGCTTTGTTCGTAAAAGGAATCCGGGGTCGCGTTGACGATCGCCATCACGCGCGGGCGGCTCATGCGCGGCAAGCGGCGGGCCGCGAAAGCGGGGCCGGAGACGGGTTCGGGGGAGGCGACAAGGGGCATGCCGGGAAGCGAAAAAGTGTCGGCTTCTCCGACCACTTTATCTTAATCGACCCGTCGATTCAAGTGACGGCCCGGTCCCCGGCGCGTGAGGCTCCTAATGCCCGGCGCACGGGTCCGGAGAAGGCGGGTTCTCGGTCAAAAAACGCCAGTGCCCGACCCGGTTGTCGCCCGGCTGGCGGGAGTCGGAACCGGGGTAGCAGCGGGCCGGACCCCAAGGATCCGGGCAGACCGCGGCGAATTCCACGATCCGGCAAGCGGAACCCGGATCGGGAGAGCACGTCGGCGGCGCGTCGTCCTTGAGCCAGCGCCAGCCCTCGGCCCCATCGTGCGCGCAGACGAGATTGCCCCCGCCCGGCGCCGCCGTCATGCAGTCGCCGTGCTCGTCGCAGGGGCCGCCCGCCTTCGCGGTCTCCAGGGAAGAAAGCAGCTGGGAGTCGTCTTTGAGCTGCGCCAGCTTCTTGAAGATCGCCTCCGACGAGTCCTCGGTCGCGCGGCTCTTGTTCCCGTTGGCGACCGTGACCCGGAGCGTCCGGTTCGACGTGCTGAAGTTCTGGTCGACCGCGGAGAACGTGAATTCGTACTCGCCGTCCTTGAGGAGCGTCGTGTCGATTCGGGTACTGGAGTTGAGGTTGCCCCTGGCGGGCAAGGCCGAACCGCCGATCAGGCGCCCGTTCACGCGCAGCTCGAGACGCTGCATCGGGGCGTCGTCGTCCCCGACGAAGGTTTGGAAGTCCGTCTCGCCCGAGATCGTCGCCCCGTCCTTCGGCGCGTTCACCGCGAGCTTGGGACCCTTCGTGCCGGTCGGAACGCCGTCCGGCGTGCGGCCCCGGTGCGGGTCCTGGGGATCGCGATCCAGCTCGAAGCCTTGCCACTTGAGCTCGGTCTTCACCCGGGAATATACCGGCGAATCGTCGCCCAGAAAGCCCTTCACCTCGTGCAGATACTTCCACTTGGCGCCCTTGGCGTTGAGACAAACGGCCGCGTCCCAGCCGCACGACGTCGGGAACACCGCCACCTGGCCCACGTTGCGGTCCTCGCACGGCGGCTGCTCGTCCTTGGGCTGAAGACGGAAGCGCCCCGTGTTCCCGATGTCCATGCAGATGTACTCCGGGCTGTTGGGCGGAAGCGGCTGCTTGAAGGCGCAGGGACCCGAAGGGCTGCATTCGCCGTGCGGCGTGGCCGCGGCGGCCTGCAGGTACGATTTGAAGCCCGCGGGCAGTTTGCCGGCCTTCACGTCGGCCTCGAGCATCTCGAAGTACTCCGCCTCCTTGAAATGCCGCGACGTCAGGGAGAAATAGAGGTCGCCGATCGCGTGCTCGCGCGCGTGCAGCGCGTCGGCGGGCCACGCGGAGAGAGGCTTTCCGCGGAGGTTGGCGTACTGCGGATACTGGAAGAAGAATTGGCGCTCCAAGGCGTCTTGGAAAACCTTCGAGCGAAGGATCTGGGTCTGCGCCGCCTTCGGGTCGAAGT
>JACRDR010000047.1 GCA_016212845.1 Elusimicrobiota bacterium | reverse complement strand
TCGTGCCGGTAGCGGCCGAGCTTGGCGAGCGCGCGCCTGCGGTCGACCCGAAACGAGCCGGAGTCGACGAGCTCGGGCTCGCTCAGTTGTGACCGTTGACGGCCGGCTCGGCGAAGCTCGACACCGCGGTGACGATGTCGTACTTCGTGATGATCTGATACGTGCCCTTGCCGCTCTCGACGAGCACCGCGGGAGACTCGGGCGTCACCAGGCGCATGATGTGCTCGATCCTGGCCTCGGGGTTCACCACCGGCAGCGCGTGCCCCATGATCTCGCGCACGACCATCTTCTTGATCTCGCGGCCCTTGAGCAGAAGGTTGAGGATCGCGTCCTCGTGCACCGCGCCGACGGCCTTGCCCTTCTCGAAGACGGGAAGCTGCGAGATGTCCTGCTTGCGCATCTGCTCGAGCGCCGCCTGCAGGGTGTCCTGCGGCTTCGCCTGGATGAGCTTGCGGTCGCCCTTGAGCCCCCGCTTGTGCAGGAGCACGTCCTTGGCCTGGAGATGGATGTCGGCCTCGAAGTACTGGCCCTCGCGCATCCACTCGTCGTTGTAGATCTTCGACAGGTACCGCATGCCGGTGTCGGGCAGGAGGATGACCATGAGGTCCTTCTTGGTCAGCTTTTCCGCGAACTTGAGGCCGGCCCACAGCGCCGCGCCTGCCGAGCCGCCGCAGAAGAGGCCTTCCATGCGCGCGAGCTTGCGGGTAAAGATGAAGCAGTCGCGGTCGGTGACCTGCAGGACGTCGTCGATGAGCGAGAGGTCGCAGGTCGTCGGGAAGAAGTCCTCGCCGATGCCTTCGACCACGTAGGACTTGGCGACGCCGATCTTATTCTTCTTGAGCTTCTCGTAGTAGAGCGAGCCGATCGGATCGGCGCCCAGGACCTTGACCTTCGGATTCTTCTCCTTAAGGTAGCGGCCCACGCCGGAGATCGTGCCGCCCGTGCCCATGCCGGCGACGAAATGGGTGACCTTCCCCTCGGTGTCGCGCCAAATCTCGGGACCCGTCGTGCGGTAATGCGCCTCGGGGTTCATCGGGTTCGCGTACTGGTTCGGGTAGTAGGCGTTCGGGATTTCCTTGGCGAGCGCCTTGGCGACCGAGTAATAGGAGCGCGGATCCTCGGGCTCGACCGCGGTCGGGCAGACGATGACCTCGGCGCCGAGGGCCTTGAGCAGGTTGATCTTCTCGCGCGACTGCTTGTCGGTGATCGTGAAGACGATCTTGTAGCCGCGCAGCGCCGCCACGAGCGCCAGGCCGATGCCGGTGTTGCCGGAGGTGCCCTCGATGATGGTGCCGCCGGGCTTGAGGAGGCCGCGCTTCTCCGCGTCGTCGATCATGGAGGTCGCGATCCGGTCCTTCACGCTGCCGCCGGGGTTGAAGAACTCGGCCTTCACGTAAATCTCGGGCTTGAGGCCCTCGGCCATCTTATTCAGCCGGATCAGGGGCGTGTCCCCCATCGTCTCGAGGATATTGTTGAACTTGGCCATATTAGACGCTCCTCCTTCCCGCCAACGCCTCGGATAAAGTCCGTTCGTCGATGTACGCTAAGTCGCCCCCCAGGGGCACGCCGACGGCGAGGCGCGTGACGCGCGCTCCCAGCGGCTGAAGCAAGCGGCTCAAGTACAAAGCGGTCGCGTCGCCTTCGGTGTCGTGGTTGGTGGCGAGGATGACCTCGCCGCCGGCCTGGCCCCAGGCGCCCACGCGGGCCAGGAGCTCGCGGATCTTGAGCTGCTCCGGGCCGATGCCGTCCAAGGGCGAAAGGACGCCGTGGAGGACGTGGTAGCGGCCGCGAAAGCGGCGGGTGCGCTCGACCGCGGCGACGTCGGTCGGGTTCGCCACCACGCAGAGGGCGCGTTCCTCCCGGCCGGGATCGGCGCAGATGCGGCAGGTCGGCTGATCGGTGTAATCGAGGCAAACCGAGCAGGGACGGACCTTCTCCCGGACCTCCCGGAGGCTCGACTGGAAGTTCTCGACCTCCGCGCTGGAGGCCCGCAGAAGATGGAGGGCCAGCCGTTCGGCCTGCTTGGGACCGATGCCGGGGAGCCGGCGGAGGGCCTGGACCAGCTTCTCGAAGGGCTTCATGCGCCGGGCTTCTTCTTGACTTGTTTGACCTTGCCGGAGAAGACCTCGAGCACCTTCTTGACGCCGGGGTCTTCGGCCGCGGGATCGGAGGGCGGCGCCTCGTCGGGGCCATCGACGGCGGCAGCGGATGTGGCCACATTGGCCATAACCGCCCCGACTTCGAGGCTCAGGCGGATCGCCTTGCCGGTAACTGTGGCCAATTTGGCCTCTATCACGGGAAGGCTCCGCTTCGCCTGTTCCAGCTCGAAGGAGCGCTTAAAGAGGAGCTTCCACTCGGCCCCCGCCTGCGGCTGCAGCCGGGCGGTCTCGAGATAGGCGGCGAGTCCGGGCTTTTCTTCCCGAAGCTGGCTGATGACCGAGGACCAGACGTCCGAGGAACCGGAAGGGGCCGCCGGAGAGGGTCGGGAAGGCTCGCGGTGCATCGGCGCCGCCGGGGCGGGAGCCGGCGCCGGCCGGGGCGCGGCCTGGGGCGCGGGACGCGGCGCGGCGGAAGCCGGAGGCGCCCCGGAGGCCAGGCGCTTCTCCAGGGACTCGAGCCGCTCCACCCATTGAGCCAGGTCGACCGCGGGCTCGAGCGCGCCGAAGAGGGCCTGCTCCAGCACCAGCCGGGGCGAGTCCTCGGAGCGCAGCTGCTCGAGCGTGCGGTTCATCCGGGCGACGAGATACGAGAACGCCGGGGCGCCGTGCGGCGCCGAAAGGGTCTTCCACGCCTCGTCCAGCTCGGAGCGGACGCCGAGGCGGTGCAGGAACGCGGCCTGGAACCGATCGCGCAGGTCGCGGGCAATCTGCGCCGGGTCGTAGCCTTCCTCCAAGATCTTGTCGAGGCGCTCGGCCAGCGCCGGCGCGTCTTTCGCGAGCAGCGCCGAGGCGATCCCCCGGAGCGCGTCGTCCGGCAGGGTGCCCAGCAGATCGACGACCTGGGCGGCCGTGACCTCCCCTTCTCCGAACGCCTGGGCCTGATCCAGGAGACCCACCGCGTCGCGCAACGCCCCCCCGGCGGCCCGGGCCAGCAGTTCCAAGGCCTCGGGCTCCGCCTTGATCTTCTCCTTCTTGGAAATGTCGGTCAGGCGGGCCTTCAGCATGTCCACCGGAACCGGGCGGAAGCGGAAGCGCTGGCACCTGGAGACGATCGTGGCGGGGATCTTCGCCGCCTCGGTTGTGGCCAAAATGAACACAACGTGCGCCGGCGGCTCTTCCAGCGTCTTGAGCAGGGCGTTGAAGGCGGCATCGGTGATCTGGTGGGCTTCGTCGAGGATGTAGATCTTGTAGCGGTCGCGCGCGGGACGGTAGC
>JACRDR010000046.1 GCA_016212845.1 Elusimicrobiota bacterium | reverse complement strand
TCTTCCTTCACGCTCGCCTGGCGGTCCATCGTCTCCTCGATCGTGGCGAGGAGGGAGGCGCGGCCGAGGCCCACGGGCTGGCCGGGGCGCAGGCAGTCCATCGCGCTCGCCTTGATCAGCGATTCGAAGACCTTGCGGTTGCACGCCTTCAAATCCACGCGGCGGCAGAAATCGTCGAGCGAGGCGAAGGGGCCGTCTTTCCGAGCCGCGACGATCGACTCGGCGGCTCCCGTGCCGACGTTCTTGATCGCGACGAGGCCGAAGCGGATCGCGGGGCCCTCCATCGAGAAGAGGACTTCGGACTTGTTGATGTCGGGGGGCAAGACTTCGATGCCCATCGACTTCGCCTCGTCCAAATAGGTGACGAGCTTGTTCTCCTTGCCTTCGACCATCGCGGAGTGGCCGATCTCGGAGGTGGCGAGCGCGGTCATGAACTCGAGCGGGAAGTTCGCCTTCATCCACGCGGTCTGGTAGGCGAGGAGGCCGTAGGCTGCGCTATGCGATTTGTTAAATCCATAGCCCCCGAACTCGCACATCTGGTCGTAGATCTTATTGGAGACCTTGTCGGCGATCTGATTCTTCTTGGCGCCGGCGACGAAGGCATCGCGCATCTTTTCCAGCTCGGCCGGGATTTTTTTACCCATGGCCTTGCGGAGGCCGTCGGCTTGGCCGGCGGTGAATCCCGCCAAGGACTTCGAGATGCCCATGACCTGCTCTTGGTAGACCATGCAGCCGTAGCTGTCCTGCAGAATCGGCTTGAGCAGCGCGTGGTCGTAGACGATCTTCTTCTCGCCGTGCTTGCGGGCGACGAAGTCGTCGACCATGCCGCTCTTCATGGGGCCGGGGCGGTAGAGGGCGACGAGCGCCACGATGTCGTTGAAATGGGTGGGCTTGAGTTTGCGCACGAGGTCGCGGATGCCTTCGGAGTCGAGCTGGAAGACGCCGAGGGTCTTGCCCGACTGGAGGAGCTGGAAGGTCTTGTCGTCGGTGAGCCCGATGCCGTCGAGGAAGTCCTGGTACGGCTTGGCGATCTCGGGGTGGCGCGCGTTGATGTTCTCGATGGCGTGCTGCATGATCGAGAGCGTCCGCAGGCCGAGGAAGTCCATCTTGAGCAGGCCGAGCTTGGGCAGGACTTCGCCATCGTACTGCGTGGTAATGACCTCGTTGTTCGGGTTCTGGGAAAGGGGCGAGTACGTCACGACCGGGTCCTTCGTGATGACGATGCCGGCGGCGTGCACGCTAGTGTTGCGCTTGAGCCCCTCGAGCTTTTGGGCGAGGTTCAGCAGCGTCTTGATCTCGGGGTTCTTGGCCGCGTCTTTGAGCTCGGGCGAGGTCTCGAGCGTCTGGTGGATGGTGTTGCCCATCGGCACCATCTTGGCGAGCTTGTCGACCTCGGCGAGCGGGGTATTCAAGACGCGGCCGACGTCGCGGATCGCGGCGCGCGCGGCCATCGTGGAGAAGGTGATGATGCGGGCGACGTTGGACTCGCCGTACTTGTTGCGGACGTACTCGATGACGCGCTCGCGGCCCTCGTCGGAAAAGTCGATGTCGAGGTCGGGCATCGATTTCCGGTCCGGGTTGAGGAAGCGCTCGAACAGCAGGTCGTGCTCGATCGGGTCGACGAGCGTGATGTCGAGGGTGTAGGACACGAGCGCGCCGGCGCCCGAGCCGCGACCGGGGCCGACGGGGACGCCGATCTTCTTGGCGTGCTTGATGAAGTCCCAGACGATGAGGAAGTAGCCCGAGAACCCCATCTTCTTGATGACGCCGAGCTCGTACTGCAGGCGCTCGCGGTACTTGTCGGTGTCGCGGTTTTTGCGCTTGAGGCCCTCGTGACAGAGCTTCTCGAGATAGGTGTCCTGGTTCTCGCCCGCCGGCACCGAGTAGATCGGGAGCAGGAGCTGGTCCATCGGGATCTGCAGATGGCACATGTCCGCGATTTTCAGCGTGTTCTGCAGCGCCTCGGGCGCGAACGAGAAGATCTTGTGCATCTCGTCGGGCGTCTTGAAGTAGAACTCGTGGCTCTCGAACTTGAGGCGGTTGGTGTCGGCGATCTTTCGGCCGGTCGAGATGCAGACCCGGGCGTCGTGGGCGTCGAAGTCGGTCTTTTTCGCGTAGTGGCAGTCGTTGGTGACGACGAGCGGGAGCTTGGTGCGCTCGTGGATCTCGAGGAGCGCCTTCATCACCTGGCGCTGCTTGTCGAGGCCGTGGTCCATGATCTCGAGGTAGAAGCAGTCGGGCTCGAGGATGTCCTTGTACTGGCCGACGAGGTCGATCGCCTTCTGGAGGTCGCCGGCGGTGATGGCCTGAGAGATCTCGCTCTTCAAACAGCCCGACAGGACGATCAGTCCCTTGGAGTGCTTGGCCAGGAGCTCGCGGTCGATGCGGGCGTCGTAGTAGAAGCCCTCGAGGAAGCCGGTCGTCGACAGCGCCAAGAGGTTCTGGTAGCCCTCGTAGTTGCGGGCCAAGACGGTGAGGTGGCAGTTCTCCTTTTGGGAGCCGCCGCGGTCGCGGCGCGAGCCCTTGGCGAGGTACATCTCGCAGCCGACGATCGGCTTCACGCCGACCTTGTTGCACTGAGAGTAGAACTCGATGGCGCCGTAGAGGTTGCCGTGGTCGGTGACGCCGATGGCGCGGGCCTTCTCGTGGGCGAGGCCCTTCAGCAGTTCGGAGGGGCCGCCGTCGTGGTCCGTCCAACGGGTGATGCCGTCGAGAAGGGAGTACTCGGAGTGGTTGTGGAGGTGTACGAACTCGGCGCGGCCGGACATGTCTGGGGGTGCGAGTCCGGATTATAACACCTCCGCTCGACGATGGCCATAAGGACGCTAGCGACAGGTTCTGTCGCTATTATCGGGGTGCGAGGCACCCCACCGGACTGGGCGGCATTCCGATTCCGCAGAGTCCCGGCGGCCCTCTCCCCGGCTCCTCACCCGCCCTATCCTTTCTCTATGAATGCACTACTCCTGGCGTTTTGGATAGCCGTACCGGCCCCGGCGCAGCAGACCCGGAACGCCGGCCCCGCTTCCGTCCCTCTCGCCCCGGCCGGTCTCGGAGCCGCGGGCTTGCCCGCGACGAATTCGCCCGCCGGTCTGTCGCTACCGGGCGGCCCGATTTGGGGGGCCGGGAAACTGATGGTCGCGCGGGCGCCGGCTCAGGGAACGCTCGCCTCCTCCGTCTCGCGCAGCGAGGCGTTGGCCCGCGCGGGCGCCGCGGCGCTCATGCCCGGCGGGAGCGTCCTCGATCATTTCATTTCCGGCCGCGCGGGGCTCGGCGACGTAGAGTCGGCCGCGCGAGGTTTCCGGTCGCGGCTCGACGCGGCCGGCGGTCGTGGGCAAGAGGCTCAGGAACGGGCTTCGATTCGCGTCGGCGCTCCCGGAGCGCCCTCGGCTGAGGACGTCTACGTCCGCGCGAGGGTCGTCCTCGACGAAATGCGCGGACGGACGCTGGAGTGGGGCGTCGCCTTCATCCTCTGCGGGCTGATCACCGTCTTGATGGGAGCGATGGGCGTCCAGCTCGGGCTCGACGGGGATCAGCGTCGAGGTAGCGACGACGGCGGTCACGCGGCGCATCTGGGATGCTCTGACGTTGCGCGAGATGCTCTGGAGCGGCCGCGACTTTCAGAAGCGCCTCGGTGCCATACGCTATCTGCCGAAAGCCGATCGC
>JACRDR010000385.1 GCA_016212845.1 Elusimicrobiota bacterium | reverse complement strand
TGTTCTTGGCGACCGTGGGCGCGATCGCGTCCGCGCCGGGATAGAAGCCGGGTCAGTCGAGCTCGAAGGTCCAGCAGAAGACGCCGCGGGCCGCCCAGGCCCAGTCGCAGGTGTCGCCGCTCGAGGGGTAGAGCTCCGAGGATTGCTGGGAGCGATAGCCCGTCCAGCCGGCCATCTTATTGCCCATCGCGACGAACGCCTCGTGCTCGGGTCCGGTGAGCGGCTCGTCGGACCAGCTCCACGGATAAAGCATGAGCTCGCCGGAGGTGTGGTAGCTCACCATCATCTGGATGTTCCTTCTAGCCTCGAGGAACGCCTTGAGCGCGCGGCTCTCGGGCTCGGAGAAGGCCGAGGGGCCGCCGTACGTGTCGTCGGAGGGCCACCGGGACGTGCCCGCCTCGCCCCAATGCGAGTCGTAGTTCCGGTTGAGGTCGACGCCGACGGACCCGTCGGAGTTCGGCCGCATGTTCTTGCGATGCCAGGCGTAGCGGCCGCTCTCGATGTCATGCTCCGCGCCGTCGGGATTGAGCAGAGGGATGAAGTACACGTCGCGCGTCTCGAGGAACGCCTTCACCTCGGGCTTGGAGGCGTTGTCGGCGAACCACTGCGCCGCGAGCAGCGGCAGCTCCGTGGAGAGGTGCTCGCGCGCGTGATGATTCCCGACGAATAGCGCGCCAGGCTTCTTCCCGGCCCCCTTCGTGAAGCGGATCGCCGTCAGCTTCCGCCCGCGCACGCTCGTGCCGAGTTCCACGAGGGAGGCGAAATCGGGATGCGCGCCGGCGATCTTGCCGAGGGCGGATTGGACCTGGGCGTAGTCGTGGTACGCCTTATCGGCGGGGGGGAATCCTTTATTGGCGTCGCGCAGGCTCTCGCGCTTCTCGATGCGATAGCCCGCGGCCCGCAGACGCGAGACCGCGGCGGGAGTGGCGACGCCCGAGGCCGAGGCGCCCGCGACATCGACGATGTCGAGGCCGAGGGACGCGGCGCGGCTGCGGTCCTGCTTGGAAGGGGCGCGGAGCACGACGAAGAGACGCTCGTCGGCTTCAACGACGGCGCCGATGGGGGGCGGCGCGGGTAGTTCGGCGCGCAAGGTGCCGGCCAACGCCAACAAGATGGGCCAAAGGACCTGCATGTGCGGATTCTACCTTAAAAAGACGACGGCGGGGCCGTGATTCGGCCCCGCCGTCGTCGGTGCTCTTCGCGTCTAAAACTCTTCGTCGCCGCCGTCGTCGTCGTCTCCGAAGTCGATCTTCTGGTGGCCGCCGCGCTTCTCGTCGCCGCCGCCGCGCTTCTTCTCCTCCGCCGAGCTGCGCTCGCGCTCGTCGCGGCGCTTCTCCCACTCGGCCTTGGGCTTGCGTCCGCGGCCGCCGAAGTCGCGCGAGGGGGCTCCGAAGCCCGCGGGCGGGCCGGACGGCGCGGGACCGCCGCCTCCGCCGGGACGCGAGAAGCCTCCGGGGCCGCCGGGGCGCGGGCTGCCGAATCCGCCGGGGCGCGGGCCGCCGAATCCGCCGGGCCGGGGCGCGCCGCCGGCGGGCTTTTCGCCCATCGGGCGGGCCTCGCTGACGATCATGCGCCGGCCTGCGATCTCCTTATTGTTGCAGGTCGTAATAGCCGCCGTGGCCTCTGCGTCCGTGCTCATCTCGACGAACGCGAATCCCTTGAACCGCCCGCTCTCACGGTCGATGATCATGCGAACGCTGATCACTTTGCCGCAAGTCGAGAACGGCTCCTTCACCATCGCCTCGGTGACGTCGTACGGCAGGTTCCCTACGAAAAGTCGCTTTCCCATCTCTCTCGCTTTATCTCCCGTTGCTACGATGTACGAAACTCGGGCTCGGTGAGCTTCTTGAGCTCCTCGAGCGAAATATCCGGCGACTTGTCGCGCAGGACGAGGCCCGCCGGCGTCACGTCGAAGGTCGCGAACTCGGTCACGATCACGTTCACGACGCCCTTGCCGGTCAGCGGCAGCGTGCACTTCTTCAAGATCTTGGGCTTGCCTTCCTTGGTCGCGTGCTCCATGGCGACGATGACCTTGCGGGAGCCGGCAACCATGTCCATCGCGCCGCCCATGCCGCGCACCTTCTTGCCCGGGATCATCCAGTTGGCGAGGTCGCCGGTCTCGGAGACCTCCATGCCGCCCAGGATGGTCGCGTCGAGGTGGCCTCCGTGGACGATCGCGAAAGAGTCGTGCGAGCCGAAATAGACGCAGCCGGGGAGCTCGGTGATCGTTTCCTTGCCCGCGTTGATGAGGTCCGGGTCCTCTTCTCCGTCGATCGGGTACGGGCCGTAGCCCAGCATGCCGTTTTCGGTATGGAGGATGACGGAGGTGCCCGACGGAAGATAATTCGGGACGAGCGTCGGCACGCCGATGCCGAGGTTCACGTAGTCGCCGTCGTTGATCTCCTTGGAGGCGCGCTTGGCGATGACGATGCGCTTGTCTTCCATCAGACGCTCACCGCGGGTCGAGGCCGCACCGTGCGCTTCTCGATGGGCTTCTTGTACTGGGAGCCCTGGAAGATCTTCTTCACGAAAATGCCCGGAGTGTGGATGCCGTCCGGATCGAGGTCTCCGACTTCCTGGAGATGCTCGACCTCGGCGATCGTGATCTTGGCGGCGGTCGCCATGACCGCGTTGAAATTGCGGGCCGTCTTTCGGTAAATCAGGTTGCCGTACGGATCGCCCTTCCAGGCTTTGACGAAGGCGAAGTCGGCCTTGATGGGCTTCTCGAAGACGTACCAGCGGCCGTCGATTTGCCGCGTCTCCTTGCCCTCGGCGATCACGGTGCCGTAGCCGGTGGGGGTGAAGAAGCCGCCGATCCCCGCGCCGCCCGCGCGCATGCGCTCGGCGAGGGTGCCCTGCGGGTTCCATTCCACCTCGATCTTCTTCGCGAGGCAGAGCTCCTCGAAGATCTTGCACTCGCCGCCGTACGACATGATCATCTTGCGGATCTGGCCCTGCGCGAGCCAAATGCCGATGCCGTTGCCGTCGGTCCCGGCGTTGTTGGAGACGACGGTGAGATCTTTTACGCCGCTGGCGGCGACGGCCGCCATTAGATTCTCGGGCAGGCCGCTGAGGCCGAAGCCTCCGCACAGGATGGTCATGCCGTCCTTGAGCCCGGCAAGCGCCTCTTTGGCGCCGGAAACGGTTTTGTTCATGGCTGGATCGAAATCTGGAAGGTCGAGAACCGCTTGCGCAGCACGCGGTATAGCATTTCTACGGAGACCGGGAACGCGACCAGCATGCTGAGTCCGCCCATGAGGCCGCGGCTCCGCGTCGCGTCGAATCCGAGGACAAGTCCGGCGACTCCCAGGAGGAGTCCGACCGCGAAAGCCGCGACGAAGGTTCCGATCGCGGCCCGCCAGAACCACGCCCACCACACCTGGAGTGCGATGCTTCTCGTCGGCTCAATGGTCGTATTCATCGGACCAACCCTCTCTCCCCCCCGT
The DNA here is from genome assembly GCA_016212845.1 of Elusimicrobiota bacterium. Taxonomy (GTDB): domain Bacteria; phylum Elusimicrobiota; class Elusimicrobia; order UBA1565; family JACRDR01; genus JACRDR01. The sequence continues at coordinate 2,441 of JACRDR010000385.1, read as the reverse complement.
GAAACGGGGGGGAGAGGAAGGGTGCGGCCGGTCTACGCGAGGGCGAGGCTCTTCTTGCTGGACTTCTTCACGCCGAGGGTCTCGGCGAGAAGGTCCGCCTTGTCCGTCTTCTCCCACTTGAAGCCCGACTCGGTGCGGCCGAAATGGCCGTACGCGGCGGTCTTGCGGTAGATGGGCTTGCGGAGGTCGAGGCTCTCGATGATGCCCTTCGGCGTCATCTTGAAATGCTTGCGGACGGCTTGCTCGATCTTCGCCTCGTCGACGACGCCCGTGCCGTGGGTGTCGAAGTACAGGCCGACGGGCTCGGCGACGCCGATGGCGTACGCGAGCTGCACGGTGCACTCGGAGGCGAGGCCGGCGGCGACCACGTTCTTGGCGATGTAGCGCGCCATGTAGCAGGCGGAGCGGTCCACCTTTGTCGGGTCCTTGCCGGAGAAGGCGCCGCCGCCGTGCGGAGCGCGGCCGCCGTAGGTGTCGACGATGATCTTGCGGCCGGTGACGCCGGTGTCGGAGGCCGGGCCGCCGATCACGAACTTGCCCGTCGGGTTGATGAGGAAGCGCGTCTTGTCGTCGATGAGGCGCTTGCCGAGGACGGGGCGGATGATCGTGTCGATGATCTCCTGGCGGGACTTCTCGGTGATCTGCTTGCCGGACTTATCGAGGATTTCCTCGGTGTGCTGCGTCGAGAGCACGACCGTCTCGGCGCGAACCGGGAGCCCGTCCATGTACTCGACCGTGACCTGGCTCTTGCCGTCGGGGCCGAGGTAGGGGAGGGTGTTGTTCTTGCGGACGTCGGCGAGTCGCTGCGTGAGCTTGTGCGCCAGCACGATCGGGAGCGGCATGAGCTCGGTGGTCTCGCGGGACGCGTAGCCGAACATGATGCCCTGATCCCCCGCGCCGCCCGTGTCCACGCCCTGGGCGATGTCGGGGGACTGCCGGCCGATCGCGTTCATGACGCCGCACGAGGTGGCGTCGAAGCCGTACTTCGGGTGGTCGTAGCCGATGTCGCGGACGACCTCGCGGACGAGCTGGTCGACGTCGACGAACGCCTTGGTGGTGATCTCGCCGCCGACGATCACCATGCCGCGGGTCACGAAGGTCTCACAGGCAACGCGCCCGGTCGGATCCTCGGCCAGCACCGCGTCGAGCACCGCGTCCGAGATCTGGTCGCAGACCTTGTCGGGGTGGCCTTCGGTGACGGACTCCGAGGTGAAAAAGTAGGTGCCTTTGCGTTGCATGTCGGGAACTCCTCCGTGGATCGGTCGGCCGGGTAGGTTCTTAGCTAGGACCGGCGGGTTTGGGATGGGGCGAACACAGCACCGGAAGTATGCCTTTTTTAGAGGCTCCCGATCAAGGTTTTCCCGTCGGGGGCTGGGAGATATAAGGAAACACGGTTAGAACTGCCTGAGGGTCACTTTCCCGTCCTCCGCGACGCGGACCAGGGTGACCATGGAGCCGCTCATGGAGGCGCCGGTCTCCACCTGCCGGAGGCCGCCGATGACGGGGACCTCGGGCTGCTCGTCGAAGGCGTCTCCCTTCCAGGCCCGATGGTGATGCCCGGCGAATACGCCCCAGTCCCCGGTGAACAGCTTCCTTAATTTACCCTTTTCTCCGTGGGAGAATCCGAAGAGGAAGTCGGGGATGCCCCACCGGATCCGCAGGGGGTGGTGCTGGAAGACGAAGACACGCTGGGCGCCGGCTAAGGCTCCCGAGGATTTCAGTTCTTCGGCCCAGCGGTAGGTTCCGTCGGGAAAATCGTGGAGGTCGGCCTGGGCGTGGGCGCCCGGATAGCCCAGGATCGCGTGCCGGCGGCTGATCCAGTCCAGCGCCACGAAGCCGCAGCCTTTATGGACGAAGGCGTAGTTTTGGTAGTACGACTCGACCTTCCGTTCGGGGTCCCACACGGGCCCGGCTTGCTTGAGGAAGCCCGGGAACCTCGAGGCGCGCTCGCGGAAGACCGGGCCGAAGGTCGTCTCGAAGAGCAGGTCGCCGTCGGGAAGCTTGTCCTCCACGTTCTCGTGGTAGGGCCAGATGTCGTGGTTGCCCAGAACCGGGAAGTACGGGATCGTGAAGGTGTCGAACAGCGCTTTCACCTGAGCGTACTGTTCGGGCCGGGCGCTGTGGGTCAGGTCGCCGGTGATGAAGACGAACTCGGCGTCGGTCGAGCGGACCTTGTCGATCGCGAGCTTGAGTCGGCGCGCGGCGTCGTCGCCGCCGTGTCCGATGTGGGTGTCCGAGAGGACGGCGAAGGTAAACGCTTCGCCGGCTTTCGCGGTCCGGGCGTAGGCGCAGGCGAGCAGGGCGGCCAAGAGGATTCGCATCGCTCAAAGAATGCCTCCCGGCGGAGAGCCGGAGAAGGGGCGAATGGCGGCGTCTCGCGCCGGGCCTTCGACCCGTCCTCGAGAAAGCTCCCGGCACCCGATTGACCGCTCCTGACGCGA
>JACRDR010000384.1 GCA_016212845.1 Elusimicrobiota bacterium | reverse complement strand
GCACGAACGCGTTGGGCGCCGCCGAGTCCTCCGGTTCCGCCGCTCCGCTCCGAGGCTCGATCCGCGCCTCGACCGTCGGCGCGGTCGGCTCCGCCGCCGCCGCGGCGCTCGTCGCCGCGGGCTCCGCCGTGATCGCGCTGTGGGCGCTGGCGCCCGCCGCCGCCGTCGCCGCGGCCGGCGCGGGCCTGGCCGCGGGCTATCGCGTCGTCGCCGCGCCGATCCCGGTCTCTTCGCGCGAGCTCTATCACGCGCCGCGCGCGATCGAAGCCGTGCCCGTCGAGTTCCGTCCGGTCGTTGAGACCCTCGCCCGCCTCGCGGAAAAGCTGGGCGCGCCCGTTCCGAGGGCCGCGCTGTATAAGCCCGAGGACCCGGGGCTCGCGCACGGCGGCTGGAACGCCCAGGCGCTCGGTCCGCGCCTCTCCGAGGAGTCCGCCGTGGCCGTCGGCGAGTCGTGGGTGAACGCCCCGTCCGCCGAGCTCGAAGGCGCCCTAGCGCACGAGCTCGGCCACCTCCACTACGGCGACAACCGGCGCGTCGAGGCGTTCCGCCGCACGGCGAACGTCGCGCTGTGGACGCTTCCCCTCTCAATCGGCGCCGCGCTCCTTACCGGCGCATGGTTCGCCCCGGCGATCGCCGCCGGACTTTGGATCGTGTCGCTGGTCTCCGGCGCCTCGATGCACCGCCTGATCGAGCACCGCGCCGATCTCTTCGCCAGCTGGCTCGCGGGCCCCGAAAAGACCCGCGCCTTCCTGGAGCGCATGGTTTCGGTCGCCCCCGATTCTGGCGGCGGACCGTTGGCCACGCACCCGTCGCCCTCACGCCGGTTGGCTTCCCTCTAGAAGTAGGCCTAAATTGGGTCTTCACAGAAGATACTACTGGTAGTATCATGGCAGGGTGAAGAAAGCGAAGCTCCTCGCGGCGATCAGGAATAACCCCGACAATGTGCGCTATTCGGACATATGCAAGGCGGTCGAGTATCTCGGCTTCGCGTTTCGGAACCAGAAAGGGAGCCACCGGACCTACTCGAAGCCGGGTGTCGTCGAATTGGTGAATTTCCAAAACGTGAAAGGGATGGCGAAAGCCTATCAGGTGCGGCAGTTCTTGAGAATCGTAGACCAGTACGGATTGGCTTAAGGAGGACGTCATGGAACATTTTAAGCGGGAAGTCTTTTACAGCAAAGAGGACGGGGGCTGGATCGCTCTTGCTCCGGAATTGCCGGGCTGCTCGGCTTTCGGCGAAACTACCGAGGATGCGCTCTCGGAGTTGGCGGTCGCCATCGGGCTATGGCTAAAGACGGCGAAGGGAGAGGGCCGAGAGATCCCGGAGCCGACCGCGGAGAAGGACACCAGCGGAAAGTTTATCGTCCGGCTGCCGAAGAGCATGCACCGGGACCTCATCGACCAAGCGCTCGCCGAGGGCGTGTCGCTGAATCAGTACGTTCTCTATCGACTTTCGGGCGGTCCTTCGCGCCGCCGCATGGCCGAGGCCGGAAGTCTGCTGCGGGAAGGCCGCAGGGCAAGGCCCTCGAAACGGAAAGCCTAACCTAGGTTAGTTCTTCTTCGCCCACTCACCCAGGTCGTGGGCGGCGAGCACGGTGTGGAGCACCATCGTGTAGTAGCGCTGGAAGAGCCAGCCGCCGAAGGTGCGGATCGTGGAGGGGGCGTCGGCGGCTTCTTCCTCGGTGGTGCGGGTCATCGCCGACGTCACTTCGGGATACGGAGAGAAGATCAGGTAGGGCTCGCGGTGCACGCGTGCCACGAGGCGCTTGGAGAGCGGCAGGGCGTACTGGAAGGTGGAGACGGGGGAGCCCGACCACTCTTCCTCGGGCGCCCAGCGCTTCTTGATGCGCTTGATGAATTCGGCGTTGTGCTTCACGCTGCCGCCCTCGGTCAGCGCCTGCACGTCGAGGTCGGAGCCGGGGCCCGCGGCGCCGTTGGCGAAGCTGCCGAGGAGGAGCGTGCCCATGACGCGCTCGCCGGCGGGGAGGCCCTTATTCATCTCCGAGATGACGTCGTTGACCGCCTTGTCGAAGGCCTGCAGGACCTTGTCCTGCGTATCCCGCTGATACTCCTCGAGGCGGGCGCTCTTCTCCGGTCCGAGCTGGGAGTCGAAGAACGCGGCGACCTGGTCGGGCGGGAGCACCGAGGCCTCTCGCAGCGCGTGGAAGATCGCCTTGCGGAACTGCGTCGAGCGCCGGTTCGGGTTGTAGTGCTGGGCGCGCTGGATGAGCTTCATGAACGCCTTTTTCGACGCGCGATTCTTCACGAAGTACTTGTCGTAGATGTCGACCGCGTCCTTGACGACGATGCGGTTGGAAGCGACGCGAAAGCCGAGCGGGCCGTAGGAGCCGGTCGAGCCGAGCACCCGGTGCGCGATGAAAAATCCGCGGATGTCGGCGACCGCGCGGGAGTCGCCGGACTGCTTCCGGAGATTGTCGCGCAGCTCGTCCCAGCGTTCGATGAGGCGCGGGCCCGTGTACCAGTAGAGCGACGAGAGGTACATGTTCGAGTACAGCCAGGCGTCCTTGACGCGGCCCTTGCCGGCGGGCGTGATCCGGGCTTCGGGGACCTCTCTCGGCTCGGCCGCAGGCGCGGCCAGCGCCTGCGCCTGGGCGAGGACGCGGGCCAGGCCGGAGTTCCAAACGCGGTTCTTGTCGGAGCCCGCGACGGGAAGCGCGCGCGGCGCGAGACCGAGCGGCGCGACGACGGCGGCGGGAAGCCGGAGATCGGTCTTGAGGCTTAGGGTGGGAGAAAACGGGGCCGCGCCGGCGAGGGGGGCGATCCCGACTTGCGGGACGACCGACACGGGGGCGACGGGGGCTCGGACCGTCTGGGCGAACGCTTCGCACTGCGGCGCCAAGAGCGCCGCGCTCAGCAGGAACCGGCCGGGAAAAATCCTGCGCCTCACGGGGGGCATTGTACCACCGCCCCGCCGGACGCCTATAGGCAAAAGGGCCTAAAGATCGAAAATCTTTAGGCCCAATCGCGCTTCGGGGAAAACCTTATTTCTACTTTTCGACTTTGGCGAGGCGGACGGCTTTCTTGCCGTACGGGTACCACCAGGGCTTGGTCTTCTGCTCGAAGTCCCAGTGGATGTGCTTGGTCTGGCGGAACTCCTCGAGTCCTTCCATGCCGAGCTCGCGCGAGCCGCCCGTGGCCTTGTAGCCGCCGAACGGGCCGGCGTCGTTGTCGGTGAGCGGATCGTTGATCCAGATCGTGCCCGCGGCGACGCCCTCGAAGAACTTCTTCGCCT
>JACRDR010000386.1 GCA_016212845.1 Elusimicrobiota bacterium | reverse complement strand
ATGCCGGGTGACGACCGTCGCCTGCGGCAGCGTCTGGTTGTCCTTGTCCTGAATGATGACGCCGCCCGAGATCGTCCGGAGCTCGATTTCGTTGGCCGACAGCAGCATCGAGGGCAGCGTCACGAGCCGGACTTCCTTCTTCGGCCTGAGAAGGTCCATCGCTTTCACCGAGAACTGCGGCGCGAGGATGCACTCGATGTACTGCTGCGAGAGGAACTGCGCCGCCTCCTCGTCGACCTCGCGGTTGAAGGCGGCCACGCCGCCGGTGCAGCCGGCGGGATCCGACGTGTAGGCCTGGTGCGCGGCCTCGCCCAGCGCGTGCGAGACGGCCACGCCGGCCGGGTTGCCGTGCTTGACGATCGCGCAGGCCGGCTCCGCGAACTCGGCGACGAGCTCCACCGCCGTCTCCAGGTCGGTGTAGTGGCTGTAGGACAGCGGTTTGCCGTGCACGAGGGCGGCCGCCGAGAGGCCCCACGGCCGGGCGCCCGAGCGCCGGTAAAGGGCGGCCTGCTGGTGCGGGTTCTCCCCGTAGCGCAGGTCCGCCGTCTTTTTCAAGCTCATGACCATCTCGTCGGGCAGCTTCTCGACGTCGGAGTCGCCCAGGTACTGCGCGACGGTGGCGTCGTAGTAGGCGGTGTAGTGGAACGCCTTCGCGGCCAGCCGCTGGCGGGTCTCGGCGTTGACGTCCTTGAACTCGCGCAGGGCGTCGAGGACGCTCTGGTAGTCCCTGGGATCGTGCAGGACGATCACGTGCCTGTGGTTGCGGGCCCCCGCGCGCAGCACCGCCGAGCCGGAGACGTCGAAGAATTCGAGCGCCTCCTCCTGGCTGATGTTGGGGTCCTGCAGGACTTCCGAGACGGGATAGAGGTTCACGGCGACGAGGTCGAAGCCGGGCATCGCGATCTTCTCCAGATCGTGCATGTCTCCGGGGCTTTGGCGGTCGGCGAGGATCGCGGCCAGCACCTTGGGGTGGGCCAGGCGAAGGCGCCCGCCGAGCACGTCCGGGAACTGCACGAGCTCGCGAAGCTCCTCGATATGCAGCTCCGACTGCTTGAGGAGCTTCGCGGTGCCGCCCGAGGCGACGATCCTAAACCCGAGGGCCGCGAGGTCGTGGGCGAACTCGACGATGCCCGTGTTGTCGGCGACCGAAAGCAGCGCGGTCCGGATGAATTTCTCGCTCATGCCTTGCCCACCAGCGTCAGGAAGCCCTTTTCGTCGAGGGTGGGGACGCCGAGCTTGGCGGCCTTGTCGGCCTTCGAGCCCGGCTCTTTCCCGACGACGACGTAGCCTGTCTTCTTCGAGACCGACGAGGTCGACGTTCCTCCGCTGCGCCGCACGAGCTCCTCGGCCTGCTCGCGGGTGAGCGACTCCAGCTCTCCGGTGAACACGACCGTCTTGCCGAGAAGCGGGCCGCCCGCCGGCCGCTCGCGCTTGGGCTCGACGAGGTTGAGCCCCGCGGCCGTGAGCTTATCGATGAGGCTGGCCGCCTGCTCCTGCCGGAAGAACTTGGCGACCGACTCGGCCACGATGGGGCCGATCTGGGGAACGCGCTCGAGCTCCTCCGCTCCGGCCGCCCTGAGGGACTTCAGATCCGAAAAATGATCCGAGAGGTCGCGCGCCGTCTTCTCGCCGACCTGGCGGATGCCGAGGCCGTAGACGAGGCGCGAGAGCGGACGCGTTTTCGCCGCCTCGATGTGCTGCAGGAGGTTCGTCGCGCGCTTCTCCGCGAAAAGCTCGAGCTTCAGCAGATCCTCGAGCCGGAGCGAGAAGACGTCGGCGTAGTCCTTCACCCGGCCCGAATCGACGAGCTGCTCGACGACCTGCTCGCCGAGCCCCTCGATGTCGAGCGCGTCGCGCGAGGCGAAATGGAGGAGCCCGCGCTTCACCTGCGCGGGACAAGAGGGATTGATGCAGCGGTAGGCGACCATGTCCTCTTCCTTCTCGATCGCGCCGGCGCACACGGGGCACGCCGCGGGCGGGACCACTTCGGGCGCGCGCGGCTTGCCCGGGACCGCCACCCTCACGACCCGCGGGATCACCTCGCCCGCGCGCTCGATGACCACGGTGTCGCCGGGCCGGACGTCGAGCCGCTTCACCTCGTCGAAATTGTGGAGCGTCGCCGAGGAGATCGTCACGCCGGCGCAGAATACGGGCTCGAGCTCGGCGGCGGGGGTCACCGTGCCGGTGCGGCCGACGGAGAAGACGACCTTGTTGAGCTTCGTCTCGGCCTGCTGGCCCGGGTACTTGAAGGCGATCGCCCAGCGTGGGGATCTTGCGGTCATGCCGAGAATCCGGTGCTCCTCGAGCGAGTCGATCTTCACCACGAGCCCGTCGACGTCGTACGGCAGCGCCCGCAGGCCTTCGCGGAACTCCTCGTAGTAGGCGAGCACCTCGTCGACGGTCTTGAGCCTCCGGTTGGCCTTCGAGACGTCGAAGCCCCGCTCGCGGCAGAGGGCGAGAAACTCGGAATGGGCCGAAAACGATTCGCCGTGCAGCTGTCCGTACGAGTGGGCGAAGAACCGCAGCCCGCGCCCCGCGGTGACGCGCGGGTCCTTCTGCCGGAGGGAGCCCGAGGTGCAGTTTCGCGGGTTCATGAAGGGCTCCTTGCCGAGCTTTTTCTGCCCCTCGTTGACCTGCTTGAAGGTCTCGCGGTCCATGTAGACTTCGCCGCGGACCTCGAACACCTCGGGGGCCGCGCCGCGGAGCGTGAGCGGTAGGTTCCGGATCGTGCGGACGTTCGGCGTCACGTCCTCGCCGGTTTCGCCGTCGCCCCGGGTCGCCGCCACCGCGAGCCGGCCGCCCAGATAGGTCGCGCTGCAGGAGACGCCGTCGATCTTCGCCTCGACCGCGTAGCCCGAGGGCTCGCGGCCCAACAGGCGGACGGCCTTGGCGTGCCACTCCCGGAATTCGTCGGCGCCGAAGGCGTTGTCTAGGGACAGCATCGGGACCTTGTGCGTCACCGGGGCGAAGGCGGCCGCCGGCGGGGCGCCGACGCGCTGCGTGGGGGAATCCGGCGAGCGGAGCTCGGGGTGCTGCTCCTCGAGCTCGCGCAGGCGGCGGAAGAGCTTGTCGTACTCGGCATCGGACACCGAGGGCGCGGAAAGGACGTAGTAGCGGTGGTCGTGGCCGCGGATCTCCTCACGCAGGCGCTCAACTTCCTGCTTCGGGCTGGCCATGACGGCTATTCGGGGCGGCGGTCCTTGAGCTTGCCGAGGATGCCGTTGATGAACTTCGAGGAGTCCTCGGAGGAGTATTTCTTCGCGATCTCCACCGCCTCGTCGATGATGACGCTCACCGGCGTTTCGGGGCAGTGCAGGAGCTCGTAGGCGGCCAGGCGCAGGAGGCTTCGGTCGACGGAGGCCATGCGGGCGACCTCCCAGTTCTCGGCGGTGGCCTGGATCTCCTTATCGAGCGCTTCGCGCGCGTTCAGCGCGCCTTCGAGGAGCTTTCGGGTGAACTCGGCGGTGTCCTCGTCGAGGTCGCCGCCGGAGGCGATCGTGAACGCGTCGGAGGCGCCCACGTTGGACGTGTCGGCCAAATACAGCGCCTGCAGGACCGTCTCGCGGGCGAGTCTACGCTTTCCCATAGCGCCTATCGAGCTCGCGGCGGAGCCCGGCCATCTCGAGCGCGGCCTCGGCCGCTTCGAGTCCCCGGTCCATCTTGCCCTGGGTGCGGGCGACGGCTTGCTTCCAGTTGTTGGGCGTGATGATGCCCAGTATGCAGGGAACGCCGCTGGAAATCGAGATGTCGTGCAGCCGCTGGAAGACCGAGCGCGAGATGTGGTCGTTCTGCGGCGTCTGCCCTCGGAGCACGCAGCCGAGCGCGATCACCGCGTCGAAGCGCTTCGTCGCGGCCAGCCGGTTCACCGCCCAGGGGATCTCGTAGCCGCCCGGCACGCGGACGACGACGATGTGCGCGCGCGGGACGCCGGCGCGGGCCAAGCGCTTCACGCACGAGGAAAGCAGGGCCTCGGTGACTTCCACGTTGAAGCGCGAGACGACGATGCCGAACCGGAAGCCGCCCTTCACGTCTTCTCCCGGGCGGCGTGACGCCGCTCGAAGCTCAAGTGTGAGTGGCCGAGCTCGAGCAGATGGCCGAGCTTGCGCTTCTTGGTCTCCAGGTAGCGTTCGTTTTGGCGGTTGGAGGGGATTTGGATCGGCACGCGGCCGACGACGCGGAGTCCGTAGCCCTCGATGCCGACGATCTTGCGGGGGTTGTTGGTCAAGATCTTGAGCGTGGTGAGCCCGAGATCCGAAAGGATCTGAGCGCCGATGCCGTACTCGCGCAGGTCGGCGTCGAAGCCGAGCGCCTTGTTCGCCTCGACGGTGTCGAGCCCCT
>JACRDR010000381.1 GCA_016212845.1 Elusimicrobiota bacterium | reverse complement strand
CGGCGGGAGTTGCGCTGTGCGGCGGGGCTGCGGAACTTCGAGCTCTGGCCGCGGTCGTCGCGGTGCGGGCGCATCCCCGTCGTCTCGATGATGGCGGTGTGATTGGAGTACGGGCGGAAGTCGAAGTACTCCTTGCTCGTCGGACGGTTCGGGCGGCTCTTGTCGAAGCGGAAGCCGTCCGTGCCGATGCGGTCGGCGAGCGTGTAGTCGTCGATGAAGGGGTTGCGGTTGCCCTGCGCCCGGGCGTTGTTGTCGTTGATGATCTTCTCCTCCGGGGTCGGAGGATGCTCGCGGTTCCAGCGCAGGAACATCTCGATGCGGTCGTTGAAGAAGTTCTCGCCATACTCGCCCTGGCGCACGGCGTCGTCGCGGTAGCGCGCCACGAAGTAGAGGATCGCCCGCGCGATCTGGCCCTTGGCCGCCGGCGGCGGCTCGAAGACGCCTCCGCCGAGCTTCGCGCCCGCGCGGTTCGAGTACTCCGGCTGGCCTTTGACCTCGCCGAAGGGCATGTGGCCGCGCAGGCTGTTCGGATGGACGAACGTCGGCATCAAGTTGTGGAGGTCCGAGCGCATCGGCAGCTTCTTCGCGAAAAAGGACTGCGGCCAGACGTGCTCGGCGTTCATCCCTTCGCGGTCCCATTCGCCGCCGGGGACGCCGTGGTAGTCGCCGCCGTGATCCGAGGTGCCGGGCACGAAGGTCTGCGTGTAGACTTCGAGCACGCCCGACTTGCCTCCGCGCGTCGTGTGGTGGCCGGTCCCGAACATCCAAACGCGCGCCTCGTCGTAGCTGAGACCGTGATGGCCTTTCTTGGCCTGCGCCTCGACCTGGTCGAGGAGCGCGCGGCCCGTGGGGCCGGAGGGAGGCGCTTCTTGGGCGCGGACCGCGCCGGCGATCGGCTGGGCGGACGGGCCCCGGTTGCGGTCGTAATACCGGCCGAGCTGGCGCGAGCGGTCGCGTCCGCCGGTCGGTTCGACTCGCGCGGCGAGATCGGAGAGTTCGGCGAGCGCCGGGATGTTCGCGGCGGCGAGCGCGAGCTGAGAGACGGGCGCGACCCGGGCGAGGTTGAGCGCGGGATTGGCGATCGAGGGCGCGGCGACGACGTTGGCCGGCAGGGAAAGGGTGGGACGGAAAGACCCGGCCTGGAGAGCGGCCCCGGCGATCGGCGCGACGCCGACGGCGCCGAAGCCGACGGGAACCTGGGGGACGACGGAAATCTGGACCTGCTGTCCCCACGCGGTGGATGCCGCGAAGAGAGCGACGAGCGCGCGAGCCAGGAACCAGCCGGGCCGGGGGTTCACGTGCGGTCACTATAGCCCCTTCGGCCTCCGCGCACCTGAGGCCCAAGTGCCCTCGCCGCCTAGGCCCTAGGGCCTAGATTCAAGAGGGCCGGCGGCACCGGTCAAACGGGTATAATCCCGTACATGAAGGAAGCTTGGCGCGCGGCGCTCCTAGCGTGGTACGACGAGAATCGCCGTACGCTCCCCTGGCGCGAAAGGCCGACGCCGTACCGCGTCTGGATCTCGGAGATCATGCTCCAGCAGACCCAGGTGAACACGGTGCTTCCTTATTACGAGCGGTTCCTCAGCCGGTTCCCGGACGTCTCCGCGCTCGCGGACGCGCCCGAGCCCGAGGTGCTCAAGCTCTGGGCCGGCCTCGGCTATTACTCGCGCGCGCGCAACCTCCGCGAGGCCGCGCGCCGCGTCGTCGCCGATCACGGCGGCCGGTTCCCGGACACGCCCGAGGCGGTGCTCGCGCTGCCCGGCATCGGACGCTACACCGCGGGCGCGATCCTCTCCATCGCCTTCGGCAAGCCCGAGCCCTTGGCCGACGGCAACGTCGCGCGCGTCTTCGCGCGACGGTTCGCGCTGAGAGGCGACGTGAAGTCCCCCGCCCTCCTCAAGCGCGTCTGGGAGCTCGCGGGTTCGGCGGTCGACCGCGAGCGGCCCGGAGACTGGAACCAGGCGCTCATGGAGCTCGGCGCCCTCGTGTGCGTCCCCGAGACCCCGCGCTGCGCCGACTGCCCGCTCACTCGCTGGTGCGAGGCGAAAAAGAAAGGGCTCGAGGAGCTCCTGCCGGAACGGACGGAAAAGCGCGCCCCCATCGACCTCGAATGGAAGGCGCTGTGGATCGAGCGCGGCGGCAAGGTCCTGCTGTGGCGCCGCGCCGACGACGAGCGCTTCCTGCCGGGACATTGGGCGCTGCCCGAGGCGAGACACCTGAAGGCCGAGCTGGGAACGAGACTCGGGACCGTACGCCATTCGATTACGCATCACCGCATCCGCGTGAAAGTACTCGCGGCGGAGACAAAGGCTTCGCCCTCCAACGCGCGGTGGGTCCCGGTCGGAGAAACGGACGAACTTCTGGTGTCGTCGCTCTGGAAGAAGGCGGTCAGAACAGCTCGAGCTGCCCTAAAGGGCTCTCCGGGCGCTTCGCGCCCGGGTGCGGCCCCGAAGGCTTCCGGAAAGCCTCGGTAGAAAGGCTCGCGCCTCGCTGGGTGAGGCCGGCTCGCTTCTTCGCGACCGCAAATAGCGCCTCGTAGTGCCCCGCGAGTATCCCCCACCCGCGCATGCGCGAGCCGAACGCGCCATCGTACAGCTTTCCGCCGCGGCTCTCGCGCAGCTGGTTGAGGACCTTCTCCTTGCGCGCCGGGTAATGCTGATCCAGCCACTTCTCGAAGATCCCGGTCACTCCATACGGCAGACGAAGCAGAACCATGCCCGCGCTGGTCGCGCCCGCTTGGGCCGCCGCCTCGAGTATCGCGGGCATCTCGTGATCGTTGAGCCCGGGGATGAGCGGCGCGACCATCACGCCGACCGGCACGCCCGCGCGCGCGAGCTCGCGGATCGCCTGCAGCCGGTTCTCGGGCGTCGACGCGCGCGGCTCGAGCGTCCGCGCCAGCTCGCGGTCGAGCGTCGTGATCGAAAGATACGCCGCCGCCGCGTCGTCCTTCGCCAAATCCCCGAGGATATCCGCGTCGCGCGCGACTAAAGCGTTCTTCGTGATCACGCCCACCGGGTTGCGAAACTCCGCGAAGACCTGCAGGCAGCGGCGCGTCACCTCGAGCTTGCGCTCGACCGGCTGATAGCAGTCGGTCACGCCGCTCATCGCGACTTCCTTCGGCGTCCACTTGGGAGACGACAACTCCCGGCGAAGCAATTCGGGCGCATCCTCCTTCACGAGGATGCGCGTCTCGAAATCGAGCCCGGCCGACAACCCGAGGTATTCGTGGGTCGGCCGGGCATAACAGTAGGCGCAGCCATGCTCGCAGCCGCGATACGGGTTGAGGCTCGCCTCGAACGGGACATCGGGACTGTCGTTGGTCGCGATGATCGTCCTCGAGCGGTCGCGGTAGTAGACGGTGCGCGGGTCCGGGCGCTCGTCATCGGGCGCGTCGGGGTCGGGCTGGTAGTCGATCTTCTCGAAACGGTTGGGCGGATTGCCGGAGGCGCCGCGCCCGTGGACCGCTTCGCCGAGACTGAACATGTGTTCAATTCTAGCCGGGATCGCCGTCTCCGTCAAGGTAGGCGTGAGAAAGTCGTGAGGTCGCGGTGAGCCGCCGGTGAACGCCGTCCGGCATGCTTGGAGCATGAACCACCCGACCGCCGATGACGCGATCGTCGCCCGGATGACCGCCGTGCTGCTGGCGCTGAAGGGAGCCTACGAGCCCAGCAAGGCTCAGCCGTGGCCGGTTTGAGCTATTCGTCCCGGTGGACGTTCGCCGGAGAGAAGGCCGGCAGGCAGACCGCGACGTATTCGGCGCCGCCCGCCTCGGGAGTGCTGTAGCGGACCCACTCGCCGGGAGCGGCAACGACCGCCTGGCCCGCGCGAACGTCGAGTTGGCCGCCCTTGTGCTCGACGCGCAGCATGCCGGAAAGCACGACGGTCACTTCCTCGAACTCGGGGGTCTGGCCCGGCTCCAGCCAGCCCTGAGGCGACTTCATGCGGGCGACGCTCACTCCGACGTGGCCGCTGTTGACGCGGCCGGCGTACTCCTCGATCCGCTTCGGCTTGTTGCCGGCGGACTCGATGATGGTCGGCTTCTCGATCAGCTTGGGCAAGGGGGCGACTTAGGCCGTCACCACTCGTCTTTCGTCGCGGCGCCGCCCGAGGCCTTGGGCTTGAGACTGATGAGGTAGTCGGCGAGAGACTCGAGCTCGTCGTCTTTCAGGACGGTGCCCCAGGCCGGCATGTGGATCATCGGGTCCGGGCCGCTCGGATCTTCTTTCAGCGACTTCGGCACGCCGACGCGGATCTTGGTGATGAGCTCCTCGCGGGAGTAGCCGTCGGCCACGAGCGTGAGCGTCGGAATCTTGTTGCCGGCGACGTTGTTGTTCGGGTTGCCGCCCACGCCCGCGCGGCCGTGGCAGCCGACGCAGCCGGCCTTGTTGAAGAGCATCTCGCCGCGCTTGGCCGAGTTGTCCTTCACCGAGGCATGGTTCCACGGCGTCGAAAGACGGTAGGAGTCGCCCTTAAGGTTGGAAAGGTACGCGACCAGCGAGGCGCGGACCTCGTCCGAGAGATGGAGGTTCGGCATGACGGTGTTCGACTTCCAGCCGTGCGGGTCCTTGAGCCAGAGGTCGAGCCATTCCTTGCTCTTGCGGAAGCCGACGTACGTCAGGTCGGGGCCGTAGTCGCCGCCCTTGCCGTTGATCGTGTGGCAGCGCTCGCAGCCGAAGCCGTTGAAGTACGCCTCGCCGTCCTTCGCCATGTCTCCGCTTCCATGGGAGGCAAAGGCGCCTACGGCGGCGGCGATCGCGACGACGAAGAGCGGGATAAACCGTTTCATGTGCGCCGATTATAAGAAAATTACGGCGCGATTGTCACCGCGCCGTCAGGTCGGCAAGAGCCGCGGCGAGCTCGGGCCGCCGGAACCGGTAGCCGGAGGCGACGGCCGCCGCGGGTTCCGCGCGCTGGCTGTGCAGCAAGAGTTCCGACATCTCCCCCAGCGCGAGCCGCAAGGCCAGCTCGGGCACGACGAATAGGCACGGACGGCGCAGCGAGGCGGCGAGCGCGCGGGAAAAATCACGATTGG
>JACRDR010000383.1 GCA_016212845.1 Elusimicrobiota bacterium | reverse complement strand
GGGCATAGAGGCCGCCGCAAACGACCGCGTAGATCACGGCGTGAATGAGTAAGCTCCTTCCCAATCGACGCCCAGCGTGCCAGATTCCGACACACACGAGGCCAATGCCTGGCAGTAACGCAGTGTTAATTAGTCCAACACAGGCTCCCGCCACGCCCGCGAGCCCGGCGAAGCGTCGGCTCGCACGCTGGACCGCCTCGACGGCTAGGACGGCCGTCGCCGCCACGAAGAAGGCCTGCGGGATTTCGCGGAGGAGCTGCGTCGTATAGTAGAGAAGCTGTGGATGCAACGCGGCAAGCAAGCTCGCGAGGAAACCGACTTTCTCATTGAAGAGTTTTTCGCCAAGACGCTGCACGAGCAGGACGAGCCCGACGCCCAAAAGCACGTTCATCGCGATGATGAGGCCGTAGCTCGGGCCGAAGACGACGTAAAGCGCGCACAAGAGCAGGGTGAAGAGCGGGTCGCGCACGGCGGTCGGCGTGCCGTCGGGCATCGCGAGCGTCTTGTACTGGAGGGCGGCGGTCGCAAGCCGATGGTAGCCGTCGGGGTCGGGGATCGCGCCGTCGGCTCCGGGATGCGCGAACCTCCAGCAGACGGCGAGTCTAGCGGCGAAGGCGAGCGCGGCGAGCGCCAGGACCTTCTTCGAACGGGAGTTCACGCGGGTCCGAACCGGGTGCCGATCATGAGCTCGCGCCAGAAGCGCTTCACGAACACGACGCCGGTCTTCCAAGACTCGGCGGTGCTCACGCCGCCGACGCGGGCGCCTTCCCGGGTCGGAAACTCGGCGATCCGCATGCCCAGCTTCATCGCGCGGATCGACATCGTGAACTCGACGTCGAAGCCGTCGACGTCGATCCCCATCCGGCCGAAGGCCGCCTTCGAAACTCCTCGATAGCCGTTGATGGTGTCGGTCACGTAGTCGCGGCGGTTGAAAAAGAGGTTCACCCCGAGCGTGAAGGCGTTATTGACCCACTTGCGCGGGCGCCACAGGCTCACGTCCTCCTCGTTGAACGCGCCGTCCATCATCCGCGAGGCGATGACCATGTCGCAGCCCTGCTCGAGGAGACCGTAGATCTTCTCGAGGTCGGCCGGATCCTCGTTGCCGTCGGTGGAGAAAAACACGACGTGCTCGCCTTGCGCGTGCTCGACGCCGAGCTGAAACCCGCGTCCGCGGCCGCGGCGATCCTGGGTGACGACCCGAATACCCTTCGATTGCATGAACTCGACGGTGCCGTCTTTAGAGCCGCCGTCGACGCAGAACACGTCCTGGGCGACGTTCAGCGGGATCGTGTCCCAAATCTTGGGTGTGGCTTCGATCTCGTTGAAGGTGAGAATGACGAGCGAGCGCTTCACGCTCATGCCGCGGCGTGGGTGTTGCGGTGCCTGCGGTACCAGGCGACCGTCTTGGCGAGACCCTCCTCGAGGCGGATCTTCGCCTCGAAGCCGAACGTCGACCGCGCCTTGCGGGTGTCGCAGTTGCGCCGAGGCTGGCCGGAGGGGCGCGAAGGGTCGAACTTGAGTTTGGCCTTAGAGCCGGCGGCCCTCAGAACCAGCTCCGCGAGATCCTTGATGCGGATCTCTTCGTCGGTGCCGAGGTTCACCGGATCGCACTCGGCGTACTTCTCCGTGACTTCGAGCAGACCGCGCGCGAAGTCGTCGACGAACAGGAAAGCGCGCGTTTGGCTGCCGTCGCCCCACACCATGACCGGGTCTTCGCCTTCGACGACGCGGCGCACGAGCGCGGCGATGACGTGGCTGCTGGCCGGATTGAAATTGTCGCGCGGTCCGTATCCGTTGTACGGCCGGGCGATCGCGATTTTCATGCCGAACTCGCGATGATAGGCCATCGCCTGGAACTCGGCCATGCGCTTGGCCCAACCGTAGCCGTCGTTGGTCTCCTCCGGAGAATCCTTGAAGCCTTCGGACTCGGGGGTCGGCACCGTGCAGAAGCGGGGATAGACGCAGGCGGAAGAAACGACCAGGAAGCGCTCGACGTTCTCGAGGCGCGCGGCTTCGAGCATGTTGAGATTCATCCGGATGTTCTCATGGAACATCGTGCCTGGGTGCTCGTTGTTGAAGCCCACGCCGCCGACCTTCGCGGCGAGGTTCAAGACGACGTCTTGGCCGCGACAAAGGCGACGGCATTCCTCGAGGCTGGAAAGGTCGGCGACCTGGATGTCGAGCGGAGCGCCCTTAGGCAGGTTTTCGCGGCGGCCCCGGCGAAGGTTGTCGCCGATCGTGATCTTCGTGCGGGAATGCACTAACAGCTGCTCGACGAGGTGGCTGCCCACGAAGCCGCAGCCGCCGGTCACCAGGACCTTGCGGCCGTCCCAAAAAGCCATGGGCCATTATACGATTTACTACAATCGCCGCTATGGCGGAGCGGGTCGGGGTCTGCATCCCCTCTTATAAGGAACAGGACAACATGTCGGCGCTGCTCACGCGGCTGCGCGAGACCCTGCCCGACGCCTGGCTCGTGGTCGTCGACGACTCCCCCGACATGGCGACGGTCGACGCCGCCGCCAAGGCCAAGTCGGCCCTCCCTCTGGGCGACCGGATCCACGCGATCCACCGCGAGGGCAAGGGCGGGCGGGGCTCGGCGGTGATCGTGGGCATGAAGTGGCTCCTCGACGCCGGCTGCGAGCGCGTCCTGGAGATGGACTCCGATTTCTCGCATTCCCCCGAGGAGATCCCCGGGCACCTCGCCGCCGCGCGCGAACGCGGCCTCGACCTCCTCATCGCGAGCCGCTACATCCCCGGAAGCCGGATCGAGAACTGGCCTTTCAAACGCCGGTTCTTCTCCAAGTGCTCCAACACCGTCGCCCGGCTCCTCCTCGGCATCCCGATCCACGACTACACCAACGGCTTCCGGTTCTACTCGCACCGCGCGGCGCAAAAAGTCGTCCGCGACTGCGGGCAGCTCGGGAAAGGGTTCATCGCGCTGATCGAGATCCTCGTGAAGCTCGACTTGGCCGGCTTCGCGATCGGCGAGTCGCCCACCCAGTTCATCAACCGCCTGCGCGGCGAGAGCTCGGTGACGCATAAAGAGGTCACCGAGTCGATCCTCGGACTGTTCCGAATCGTGTCCTATCAGCGCGCGGCGCGCCGGGGCCGCGCGTGAAGCGAGTTCTCGTCACCGGCGGCCTCGGCTTCATCGGCTTCAACGCGTCCCTGCGGGCGGCGGCGAAGGGACAGCGGGTCGTCCTGCTCGACAATCTCAAGCGCAAGACCGCCCGGCGCAACCTCGCCGCCTACAAGCGCCTGCGCCCGAAGGGGACCACGCTCGTCGTGGCCGACGTCCGGGACGGCGCGGGACTCCAGCGGCAGCTCCAGAAGCTTGGGCCGTTCGACACGGTGCTCCACCTCGCCGGCCAAGTCGCGGTGACGACCTCCATGAAGGAGCCGCTCGCCGACTTCGAGGCGAACGCGCTCGGCACGGTCAACCTACTCGAGGCGGTACGCAAGGTTTCTCCGAAGTCGTGGGTGCTCTTCGCGTCGACGAACAAAGTTTACGGCGGCCTCGAGTGGACGCGCGTCGCCCGTCGCGGCGACCGCTACGTATTCCGCCGGCCCGCCGCCGGCGTCGACGAACGCGCGCCGCTCGATTTCCACTCCCCCTACGGCTGCTCGAAGGGCGCGGCCGACCAGTACGTGCGCGACTACGCGCGCATCTACGGGCTACGTACGGTCGTGCTGCGGCAGTCCTGCATCTACGGCTACCGGCAGTTCGGCGTCGAGGACCAG
>JACRDR010000382.1 GCA_016212845.1 Elusimicrobiota bacterium | reverse complement strand
GAGGGCGCCCAAGATCCCCTTTCGGGGCGCGGGGACGTCCGAGAGCGACTGGGCGGTCTTGCCGCCGGCGCTCGCGACGGAGTCTTCGATGCGGGTCCAGACGGCGTCGCGCGCCTGCGCCAGCTCTAAAGCCATCGGCTTCATCTCGTAGGCGGCCGCGGCTTCCTCGAGGGCCGCGAGCTCGGATTTCGAGGAGTGCAGCTCGGATACGGGGGCCTCGGCGCGCGCGGCGCCCGCGATCGCCTGGCGGGCGTCCTCCGCCAAGAGGGCCCGGGCCTGGCCGGCGATGTCGGAGGCTCGCGCCTGCATGGAGAGGGCGACGGGAGCCATCAAAAGACGGTGCGCCGGAATATTCGGGTCGAGGTTCGGCAGGCGCGCGGCGAGAGAGGCGGGCACTCCGAGTACCGACAGGTCCTGCCCGACGACCGCCGCCTTGAACGCGGCGGCCTCGGAGGCCGAAAAGGAAGCCAGCCGGGTCTGGGCCGCGCACAGCGAGGCCAGGAGCTGAAGCAGAGCGACGATCCACGCGAGCATCCCTAAAAGGATAGCCGGGCCCGTCGGGAACGCATGGTCCCTTCGGTTCCCGGCCCCTAGGTCCGAGGGGACCCCGCATTTGGCACAATAGGCCCATGCCCGGGAGCCATCCCGCCCGACGGATCGTCTTTCACGTCGACATGGACTGCTTTTTCGCGGCGGTGGAGGAGCGGCAGAACCCGTCCCTCAAAGGAAAGCCGGTGATCGTGGGCTCCGACCCCAAGGGAGGCGTCGGCCGGGGCATCGTGGCGACCTGCAACTACGCGGCGCGCAAGTTCGGAGTCCGGAGCGCGCTGCCGATCTCGATGGCGTTTCAGCGCTGCCCCAACGGCGTCTACCTGCGGCCCCGATTCCCCCTTTACAGCCAAGTGAGCGGCCGGGTGATGAAGCTCCTTCATGCCGCGGCCGACGTCTTCGAGCCCGCCGGCGTCGACGAGGCGTACCTCGACATGTCCTCCTGCGGCACCTTCGAAACCGCGCTGGCCCGCGCCACCGAGCTCCAAGCGGCCGTCCGGCGGGAAGAGGGTCTTTCCTGCTCGATCGGCGTGGGGCCGAACAAGCTGGTGGCCAAGATCGCCTCCGACCACCGCAAGCCGGGCGGCATCACCGCGGTCATCGATCGCCGGGTGCAGGAGTTCCTGGATCCAAAGCCCGCCGGAGCGATGCGCGGCGTCGGGCCCAAGACGCGCGAGCGCCTGGCGGAACTCGGGATCGAAACGGTCGCGGCGCTGCGCGGCGCGTCGAAGGTCTTGCTCGCGCGCGAATTCGGGCGCTTCGGAGACTCCCTTTGGAATCAAGCGCGCGGCATCGACGAGCGGCCCGTCGACCCGTCGCGCGAGACCAAGTCGATCGGCAGGGAGATCACCTTCGACGCCGACACCGACGACGTCGCGGAGGTGCGGGAGACCCTGAAGGAGTGCGTGAAAGAGGTGCGTGAGGACATGCTCGACAACGAACACTGGGCGCGAACGCTCACGGTGAAGGTCCGATTCGAGGGCTACGAGACGCACTCGCGTCAGACCACGCTCCGGCTCGCCACCGGCTCCCTCGCGGTGCTGGATTCCGCGGCGCAGAGCCTGGCGCGGCCGTTCTTTGAAGAGGGCCGCAAGTTCCGGCTCATCGGGTTCTCCGTCGGAAAGCTTTCCCCGCCGGAGGAGTTGCTCCCCCTCGAAGACAACGTATAATAGCGGCCATGACGAACACCCCGTGCCCCTGCGGCGCCGCGCGCTCCTATGAGACCTGCTGCGGCCTCTACATCGACGGCGGCAAGCCGGCCCCGACGGCCGAGGCGCTCATGCGCTCGCGCTATTCCGCCTACGTGAAGACCAAGATGGCCTACCTCCGCGACACGCTCGCCCCCCGGGACCGCGGCCAGTTCGACGAGGCCGGGGCCAAGAAGTGGGCGACCGAGTCTCAGTGGAAGGGTCTGACGATCCTGGCTACCGAGCGCGGCGGGACGGCCGACGACGAGGGTACCGTCACGTTCGTCGCGCGCTACCTCGCGGAGGGCGCCGAGCGGGAGCATCGCGAGCAGGCGGTATTTAGGCGCGACCCCCAGACGAAGGCATGGTATTTCGACGAGGCGCGAACGCCGAAGGCGGCGCCGGTTGTCCGTGAAGCTCCCAAGGTGGGCCGCAACGATCCCTGCTCGTGCGGAAGCGGCAAGAAGTTTAAGAAGTGCTGCGGCGCCTAATCCGCCGTGAGATGAAAGGCGCCCTTTACGTCGAGCGTGATCTCCGCGGCGTCGGCGCTCGATAGGACCACCGAGTAGGCGCCGGCCGAGCCAGACCCCTTCGGGCCCTCTTCGACGTCGAGGTGAATCATGAACCTCGGCGACGCGCCCGTCAGCCCGGTCCCCTTGAGCGCGAGCCGCCCGTCCCCGTCCGTCTCCGCGCCGTAGCGTTCGGACTCGTAGTAGGCGTTCGCGTAGCCGCGCTTATTGACCTCGAGCGGCGTCGTGCAGCGGACCGTGAGCTTCGCGTTGGAGACCGGATGGCCGTCTCCGTCGACGAGCTTTCCGGCGATCTCGAAGGCGACCTCGCTGCGGGACTTCTGCCGGAAAGGGGCGGCCACCAGGTCGTAGGGCGCCGACAAGCCGGTCTTCACCAGGAACATCGCCGCCGCGATTTGCGCGAACGGGATGGCCCGCCAGTGGGCTCCGGCGATCTCCTTGGTCTCCTCCCAGCTGTTCCGGGTGGAGTTCCAAGGCACCTTCACGGACTCGACGGAGACGATCTTGATCGGCTCGGAGGCGAAAGCGCCGCCCGCGAGCAAGGCGATCAGAAGGAATCCGCGCATTCCGGAATTAGAGCAGAAAAACGACGGGAAGACTACTTGCCGGGCGTGGCTTCGGCCTGCGCCGGGGCCGGGGTGGGAGCGGGGGCGGCGGCCTGCGTGCCGGTCGCGCCCGCGAAGCGGATCGTGAGGGAGTAGCGGAAGGTGTTGCCGAGGTCGCCGAAGGGCACCCACGCGAAGTCGAAGGCCGCGCGGTGGAACTTGATCCCG
>JACRDR010000380.1 GCA_016212845.1 Elusimicrobiota bacterium | reverse complement strand
CGGCGCTTGTCCTCCCCGTGAACCGCCCGCTCCTGCCGCCGCGCCTCCGTCCGGACGCCGCCGCCGCGGCGGCCCTCGGGCCCGCGGGCCTGCTCGAGGACGCGGGACTCGTCCCCACCGACCCGAGCGAAGACTGGCCCGAGGACTCCTGGCGGTTCGCGATGCACTTCGCGAGCACCGACTCCTACCGCGGCTGGCTGCGCGCGACGCTCGCGGCCGGCTGGACGCAGGAAGCGCCGGCGGAGGGCATGGAGGTCTCGAAGTCGTTCGGCCCGCTCGAGGTCCGCGTGCACGCGACGCTGTATCCCGGAGACAAGGAAGGGTTTCTCCGCGGCGAGCAGGCCCGGAAGTTCCTCGCCGGCGTCGCGCGCGACTTGAAGGACCCGTCGGTGCAGGGCGTCATCCTCCGCAACCACGCGCAGTTCCGCATCCTCAACCTCTTCGGCGGCAAGAAGGTCTCTCCCGGCAAGCTCCTGATCGACGGCGCGTGCCGCAGCGCCTGGGACCTGCAGGAGCTCCGCCGCCGCTGCCCGACCTGCCGCTTCGTGGTCAACACCGGCACCGGCTACGGCGCCGTGAACACCGAGGCGGTCCTCGCGGTGGTCGAAGGCCTCGCCCGCGGCGAAGGCTGGTCCGAGATCGGCGAGGCCTGGGCGCGGCGCTTCCCGCGCTCCTCCGCGCGCATCCAGGGCCCGTGGACGCCGCCCTACGCCGAAGCGCTCCGGCTCCTCGAGGCCGCGCAACAACCTAGGTCCTAGGTCCCGCTTTCGGCTGGGTCCGGCGGCCTTGGCGCGTCTGGGCCTTTCGGGCCACCGTTGAGCCTTCGGAGGCCGAATGGAACTATCCGCCCTGCTCGCGCTGCAGCTCGCCGCCGGAGGCTCGCCGCCCCCGCCGCCGCCCGTGCCCAAAGGCGCGGAAGCCCCGGCCGCGGCGCAGGCGCCCGCCTCCCCGGAGCGCTCGAGCGCGGACCTCTACTACTTCACGCCGGAGGAGGCCGCCCAGGGCGCGAAGGCCTTCTTCCCCCGCCTCCGCAAGAAGGGCTGGACCTTCGACTCCGACGTCCCGCAGGCGATCCAGGACCAGATGCGCAAGGACCTCGCGTTCATGGCGCAGCTCGCGGGCGAGGGCGCGAGCAAACTCCACCAAGAGATCTTCGGCGCGGTCTCCGGCGCGGCGTACAAGGAGTTCTTCGACTCCCGCGTCACCGCGATCGGACTGAGCGGCTGCGGCAGCGGCAACGCCGTCGCGTGCGTCATGCCCCTCTTCGGCCCCTCGAAGATGTGGCTGACCGACAACTTCATCAAGTTCAGCCATCCCCAGATCGCGCGCATGATGGTCGTCTACCACGAGGCGCGCCACACCGAGATCATGCACGGCAGCTGGGGCCACGCGCGCTGCCCGGCGCCGTTCTTGGACTCGCGCGGCCGCGAGATGAAGAGCATCTGGACCGGCGCGGCGCTCGCGGGCGAGCCCGCCTGCGACAAGACGCCGCTCGGCTCCTACGGCTCGTCGGCGATCCTGCTCAAAAACATCCAGAAGCGGTGCACGAACTGCACCGACAAGGTGCGCATGGACGCCGGACTCTACGCCGACGACCAGCTCGGGCGCATCACCGACGCCCAGTCGCGCCGGCGGATGGAGGAAGACTCCTGGTGAAGGGCTGGGCCGCGCCGCTGTTGGGCGCGGCGCTGATCGGTCTGGCGCTTTTCGGCGCCGTAAGATCCCCGATCCCTCGCTCGCCGGCCCTGGCCCGGGCGCGCCTCCTCGAGGACGTGCTCAAAGCGAAAAACGACAACGACCCGCGCCTCGACTCGGGGTTCGAGAACCTCACCCCGGAGGAGAAGCGCGTCTTCCGCACGCTGTACTCCAAGATCCCGCGCGAGGGCCGCAACGAGCGCGGCACGGTCGTCTATCTGCTGGGCCGGAATCTGAAGCAGCCCGAAGACTGGACCTTCCTGCGGGAGGTCGTGTCCGAGCCTCCGTGCCTGGGCCTGCAGGACTGCTCCCGGCCGGGCGCGGGAGACGAGGTGACGCTCGCCTATCCCGCCCTCGTGGCGCTCCGCCAAGCCCGCGCCGGCGGAGATATCGCCGAACTCGAGCGCGTGCTCGCCGCCGCCCGGTCCTCGGGCGTCCCCGCCGTCGCGCGCGCGGCGCGCTGAGCGCTACTGGCGAGTCCTGCCCTCCTCCTAATATACTGGCGGAGTGCCGTCGCGGTTTCCCGATCCCAGAAGAGCGGGCTCGGACGGTCTCGTCGCCCTGGGCGGAGACCTCGAGCCGGAGACGCTGCTGGCCGCCTACTCGATCGGCGTGTTTCCCTGGCCGCACCCCGGCCTCCCGCTCCCCTGGTTCTGCCCCGATCCGCGCGCGATCCTCGAGTTCGACCGGCTGCACCTCCCTCGCAGCCTCGCCGCCGCCCGCCGCAAAGGCCGCTTCACCTTCACGATCGACCGCGCCTTTGGGGCGGTGATCAACGCCTGCCGGCGAGTCCCCCGCCCCGGCCAGCGCGGCGAGTGGCTGAACGCGTCGATGGAGAAGGCCTACGTCGAGCTCCACCGGCGCGGCGCCGCGCACAGCGCGGAGGCGTGGCTCGGCGAGCGGCTCGTGGGCGGGCTCTACGGCGTCGAGTCCGAGGGCTGCTTCTCCGGCGAGAGCATGTTTCATCTCGAGCCGGACGCGTCGAAGCTCGCCCTGCTCCATCTCGCCGACCATTTGCGGGGACGGGGGCTCGGCTGGATGGACATCCAGATGCTCACGCCGCACATGGAGCGGCTCGGAGCGCGCGAGCTGCCGCGGGACGAATTCCTGGATCTTCTCGAAGGAGCGCAGGACGCGCGCCGGAAGCTCTTTTAGTACGCGGAGTCGACCCAGCGCTTCACGCGGATGCCGTCGAGCACTCCCGGCATTCTTCCCGGGTTCAGCTTCCCGAACGTCAGCGAGGGGAGCTTCGCGAGGTCGAGCCGCAAGCTTTCGCCGGCCGAGGCTTCCGCCCCCCACCGTGCCCCGAGCCGTGTGATCGCCCAGTCGTCCAGATCGAACGCGTTGCCGGGCGTGATCGCGTCGCGCTCTTCTTTCGCCAGCGCCGCCGCCTCCGCGGTCGTCCGTCCGAGCGTCGCGGAGTAGTAGGCGCCGTAGAGGAAATGCAGGACCCAGTCGGACCGGTTTTGCAGCGTGGGCGCGGCGCCCTCCCGAGTCCAGCGGATCAGGCCGCGCAAAAGATCGAGAGTCCTGGCGTGATAGCCCCGGACGGGACGCCCTTCGAAGGCGGCCTTACGGCACAGGGCGCTAAATAGCTTCGGGAAATCGGGGCTCGCCGCCCACAGGCGCGCCGCCTCGGCCGCGTAGGCTTTGGCCTCGGGAGTCTCGAGCCCGGCGACCGGAGGCTCGTACCATATGGAACCGCCCTGCGGAGCGGGGGCGGAGACTTCGACTTCGCGGCCGATAGGAGGGACTTCGCCTTCGAACGACTCGGCGCGCGAGAGAGCCAGCGCGAGCAGGATGAAAAGCATCGCGCCCGCAGGATAACACCCGCGGGCGCGGCTCGACCTGGGCCGAAAGGTCCCTTCTATTTCTTCATTTTCGCCGTCGGGACCATGCCGTAGACGCTCAGCAGGTTGCCCGCCGGATCGCGGAAAATGCAGGAGACGCCGCACATCGGGCCGGCCTCGAAGACGACTTTCGGCGCGTCCACCGCGACGCCGCGCTCGACCAGCGCCTCGCGGGCGGAAAGCGGGTCGGCGACGCTGAAGACCACTTCCGTCGCGCCGGGGCCGGCTTTGCCTTCGGCTTCGTGATGCAGGGCGAGCTTGAGGTCGCCCTTTAAGTCGAACTCCGACCAATGGGGATCGATGCGTCCCTTAAGACCGAGCGTATCGCGATAGAACGAGATGGTCTTTTCCATGAGCGCTTCCTTCACGAAGAAGACCACGTAGCCAACGGAGTCCAGATTCAACGGACGCGACTGTGTCAAAGGCATTCCGCCTCCTCGCCGGGTCCGGCCATGCTACGAAACTCGGGTCGAGGGCGCAATTAAGCGAAGCGCGGGTGCGCCGCGCGCTCGAGGCTCTCTTCCTTGTGGTGCCGCTCGTCGAGGCCGATGTTCCGGAAGAGGTCCGCGAGCGAGTCGAAACGCCCGTAGTCCCCCTCGAAATCGCTCGTGAAGGGCGTCTCCTCGAGCGACGGGTTCTCCTCGACGAATCGCATGTACTCGTGCTCGGCATGGTCCTCGAAGTCTGCGTTGAGCCGGTAGCTCAAGGACGGCCGGATCACGTAGAGCAGCCAGCTGACGTGGTAGTAGAAGAAGGCGAGCAGCTGCGGCAGGACGACGAACCGCCAAAATCCGCCTTGGCGCCCGCGCCGGAGCATCTCCTCGATGATCAGGAGATGCCACATCTCGTTGTCCTGCTGCTCCCGGGACTCGCGGACGAACTCGAAGATCCGGCGGGCGAAGCCGGGCATCCGGTAGGTGTGCGTCATCGCGACGTAGGCAACCTGCTCCCAGGCCTGGTAGGGCACGCGGGCCACGACCTCGAGCACCTTGAACTTGGGCAGGGTCCGCTTCCTCCCGTAGACGGCGTCCATCACGAGGAAGAGAGCGCGGGCGAGTAGTCCGTAGCGGCGACGTGGGGCGCGAAGGGTGCGAGCCTGCTCCGTCTTGAGGTCGACGGCGGTCCGGGTGGTCATGGAAGCCTCCCTGGCTTCATAATACCAGGGCCCGCTTCAAGAGGTATTGACGGCGGTCAAGAGGCGGCGGCGCGGCGTCTGCGGCGGCCGGGGAGGCGTCCTACGCAGCGGTCGTAGAGCCAGCCCGGAAGGTTCGGCAGGAGGTAGACCGTGCTGAGCGACAGCTGCCAGGGGAAGTGCACGACGCGCCGGCGAGCGCGG
>JACRDR010000375.1 GCA_016212845.1 Elusimicrobiota bacterium | reverse complement strand
TGATTATCGCTTGCCGCGAAACGTTGAGCTTAATCGCCTCTTGATCGAGAAGGCTGACCATCCAGGCCGGAAAATCGACGTTTACCCTCTGAACCGCCGTGGCGTTCTTGATATCGAGAAACCTAGAGATGTCCTCGCCGCGATCGAATCGGGCGTCGAACTCCGCCGCGGAGATTTTCTTAGAAGATCGTCTAATCTTGGAAGTAGGCTTCATAAAGCGTCTCCAGCTTAGGTCCGGCTCGGCGGCAACTTATGAGCCTGACGGTCTCGCCTCTCTTCGTGAAGATCGCCGCGTAACACAGGGCGCCGACTCGTGCCACGATCACGGATCTCCTTTCTCCCGACACTTCCCGCGTCGGGAAAACGACGTGTCGAACGCCCCAAAGCCGGCGAGCCCACCCTAAATCGACACCATGTTTGATCCTATTGGCCTTGCTCTTGTCGGGATCAAATTCAAAGGCGAGCATCATAAGTATAACAGTTATACCTATCCGGTCAAGGAGGACGGACTTTCCCCTCCCCCACATGTACGAATGAGCAGGCGAAAAGTTCCCTTTCCGTCGAGGAGCCAAGGGGTGCGGGGGGCGGATCAAAGACCATCCTTATCGCTCATGGTTCTTGCTAAAATAGCCCTGCCCGGCGGGAGAGTACCCATGCCCCGTTTGCTTCCGATCGCGCGTTCGCTGTCTTCGCTGTTTCGCGCACAGACGCTTCTGGCCGCCGCGGCCGCCACAGGTCTCATCAGCGCCCCCGGCGCCGCCGCGGGAGTCCCGGACGGCGGGATCGTTTGGATGGAAATCCGCGCGGTGGACGTGTCGCGCGCGCAGGCCTTCTACTCCGGCCTCTTCGGCTGGACCTTCGTCCCGCTCGGTCCGGCGGCGGCTCTTTTCAGAGCGCCGAATCTCGAGGGAATGATCAACGCGGAGCCGGGACACGTCCCCGGCCAGGCCAGCATGACCGGCTACTTCAAGGTCGCCAAGGTGCGCGACGCTTGCGAACTCGCGGCCAGACTCGGCGGAAGCATCGCGGTCACGCCGAGGCCTCTCCCGGGAAAAGGTTCTTTCTGCGTGGTCAACGATACCGAGCAAAACCGGCTAGGACTGATCTCCGACGAGCCCGCTCCGTAAAGCGGATAAGGGCTCCGGACTTGATCCGGTCATCTCGGACCTACGCCGTCAGGCGGACGACGCGGCCGGTGGCCCGGCCCTCTTCGAGCAGCCAGCCGTAGAGGGCGGAGGCGAGCGC
Organism: Elusimicrobiota bacterium; assembly: GCA_016212845.1. Lineage (GTDB taxonomy): Bacteria > Elusimicrobiota > Elusimicrobia > UBA1565 > JACRDR01 > JACRDR01. The sequence continues at coordinate 3,594 of JACRDR010000375.1, read as the reverse complement.
GAGGTAGATGAGGTTCATCGCGAAGGCGCCGCCGAGCTGGTTCCAGGGCATCGCGTTCTCGAGGATGGCTGCGCGCATGCCTTCCATGACGAGCGTGCTCGGGAGGAGCAGGCACAGCGGCTTGAGCCACGCGGGGTAGACGGACAGCGGATAGAAAACCGCCGAGAAGGGCTGGATCAAGAACGGCACGCCCCAGATGATCGCCTCGGCCGCGTGGCCGAAGCGGATTAGCAGGCCCGCCGTCACGAGGCCGAGCGCCCAACCCATCAGGAGCAGGTTCACGAAGAAAGGGACGAAAAGCAGGCCGAGGCTCCCCGGATCGAGCGCGTAGAGCCCCACGGCGGCCGCCATCAAAAACGCCGCCACGATCATCGTCTTCAGCAGGCCGTAGAGGTACGCCGAGGCGACCCATTCCCACGTCCGGAGCGGGGAGATCAGGAGGTTCAGGATGTTGCGCGTCCACATCTCCTCCATGAAGGCCAAGCTCACCGACTGCTGGGCCCGGTAGAGGATGTCCCAGAACACCATCGCGAACAGGAGCGAGGACAGGAGCGTGGGCGTTCCCCCCAGGCTCCGCTGAAGATAGACGGTGAAGAACCCCCACACCAAGAGCTCCATGAGCGGCCAAAAGAACAGGTCCATGACCCTGGCCGGGCTGCGGAAATGCAGCACGACGTAGCGCGCGACCATCGCGCGGATCCGCCGGCTCACTCGGCCCCCTCGCGCGAGACCTTCAGGAACACGCCTTCGAGGGTTTCCTGCCCGAATTTGGCGCGAATCTCGGCCGGGGTGCCTTCCGCGATCTTTCTTCCCTTATTAAGGAAGATCACCCGATCGCACAGCGCCTCGACCTCGGCCATGTTGTGCGAGGTGTAGACCATCGTGACGCCGCGCTCCTTGCGCTCCGCCTTGAGCAGTTCGCGCACGCGGTCGGCGATGTCGGGGTCGAGGCTCGCCGTCGGCTCATCGAGGAAGATGACCTCCGGATCGTTGAGGAGGCTCTTGGCCAGGTTCAACCGCGTCTGCTCGCCGGAAGACAGCGCCCCCGTCTTCGCCTTGCGCAGCGCCCCGAGGCCGAGCCGCTCGACGAGCGCGGATATTTTCTTCTCGGGCTCCGGCACGTTGTAGAGCTCGGCGAAGATGCGGAGGTTGCGCTCGACGGTGAGGTTGAACGGGAGCTGGACGTACGCCGAAGTGAAGTTCACGCGGGCGTAGACGTCGTAGCGCCGCTCGAAGGGGCTCATGCCGAGGACGCGGACCTCGCCTTTGGTCGGCTTGAGGAAGCCGAGGAGGATGTGGAGCGCGGTCGTCTTGCCGGCGCCGTTGGGGCCGAGCAGGCCGACGATTTCCCCCGCCCCGGCCGCGAAGGAGAAGCCGTCGAGCGCGCGGACGCCGTCGAAGGACATCTCGACGCCGTCGAGCGCGACGCGGGGTTCGGGCATGCGCCCATTCTAGCTGAAACGGAGGTCCTACGAATCTCGGGACGAAAGCCGCCCGATGACGGGCCCAAGGTCCCTCAAAAGTGGAGGCCCTCGGCGGTAGAATCCAAGGAGCGGGCTTCCCGGCCCCCGTTATGGCTCCCGTCTTTTCCCTCGCACTCGCCTTGGCGCTGCCCGCGTCCGCCCAGCGGCTCACTACGCCCAAGGTCCCCGCCCCCTCCGTCGCGCCGATCGCCTCCGCCCTGCCCGCCGTCCCGCTTCCCCAGGCGGACCCGTCGAAGCCGCTCGCGATCGACACGCTCCGGCGCGCCTCCCTCGCGCTCGCCAAAGGCCAGCCGCTGATCAAGCTCAACTACACCTTCGACCTGGCGAAGCTCGCCGCGCCCTTCGACGACGAGCCGGCCGACCCGCACTGGGACTTCGACGCCCGCTCGCCGGCGACGCTCCAAGCGCCGCGGACCCGTTGGCCGCTCGCGCGCCCGGCGCCGCCGAAACCTTCGTCCTTTCTGGAGCCCGCGCCCAACCGTCCGATCATGCGCGCCCTGGCGCACGTGAACCGCTGGGTGATGCTCACGGGAATCCCCCTCCTGAACAAGATCCCCGTCGTGCGGGACTGGCCGCTCGTGCGGGGCTATTTCCGCCTGCGGGAGATCGACTTCCCCGAGAAGGATCGCGCACGGCTCGCGCGCGCGGTCAATTCCGACACGGCCGCCTTCCTCGCGCCCAATCATCCGGAGTTCGCGACCGACTGGATGATGGACAAGGAGCTCTCGACGCATGTCGCGCCTTACATGGCCGCCTGGGCCGCGCGCGAAATCGTCCGCGCCGCCCCGTGGCTCTGGCTGCGCAACAACCTGATTTCCAACGACGGCGGCGAGGCCGCGAAGGAGTATTCGGTCCGCTCCGCCCTCGAGGGCCACGCCACGCTGCTGCACCCCGAAGGCGCGGTGCACTGGACGGGCGATTACGTGCACCGGCTCTTCCCCGGCGTGGCCGAGCTCGCGGTGCGGACGTCGCTCAAGACCGCCAAGCCGACCTACATCGCGCCCGTCGTCTGGAAGTTCCGGTTCGTCGGGGACGTGAGCGGCGGGCTCCTCCGGGAGATCGCGTATTTGGAGAAGGCCCTATCGCTGCCGACGGGCGAAGGGCTCGAGCTCGCGGCCCGTTTCGGCGAGCTGGAAGAGGGCATCCTCGCCCAGCGCATGAAGCAGTTCGGCTACGCCGGCGCGTCCGAGGGCGACTTCTTCGCCCGGCAGGAGGCGTTTAGGGCCTGGCTCATCGACGATCTCGCCGGTCGGCACTTCCTGGACGCGGCCCTCCCCCCCGCGGGCGGGGTGCTGCGCGTCGCGCGCGCGATGCGCACCGAGCTGGGCCGCTCCGCCGATGAGGCGCGCCGCGCGCAGCTGGCCTCCGACATCGAAAAGGCCGACGAGGCCCGCCGGCTGGGCGAGTTTTCCCGCGAGATCTACGGCGGCGAGCGGCTGACGCAGGAGCAGATCTACGAGAGCCTCAAGCGCGACCGGGACCGCCTGGTCCGGGGCGGCTTCGTCGAGGCGATCGGCCGGATGCTGCCGCGTCCCGTCGGCCCCAGGATCGCCCACGTCGGCGTGCCCGCGCCGATCCGCGTGCTCAAGGCCGCGGCCGCCGGAGGCAAAGTCTACGAGGCGCTGCTGCTCGAGTACACGCGCGAGCGGATGCAGGCGAAGCTCGACGAGATCAACCGCCGCATCGCGCCGGAAACGGCGCGCTACGCCGTCGCCAACCCCCTCCGCTAAAGCCGGCGCGTCGCACCGCTTTGTGCAAAGTTATGCAATAAGCGGTGCGTCGCACCCGTTGTTGCGTAACTTCCGCTAGATCCGCTCGAAGTAGCGTTCGCGTTCCCAGGCGGTAACGCTGCGGTCGAACGCCCGCACCTCGGCCTTCGCCGCGTGCAGGTAGTGGTCGACGACCGCGTCGCCGAGGGTCGCGCGCGCGGCTTTGGACTTTTCCAGCTCGGAGACCGCCTCGTGCAGGGACAGCGGCACGTTCGGGCTCTTCGCCTCGTAGGCGTTCCCCTTCAGTTCGGCCGGAGGCTGGAGCTTGTGCTCGATGCCCCACAGACCGGCGGCGATCGTCGCGGCGAACGCGAGATACGGGTTCGCGTCGGCGCCGGGGA
>JACRDR010000374.1 GCA_016212845.1 Elusimicrobiota bacterium | reverse complement strand
GTGTGGGAGTCGGTCCCGACGAGCGTGTCGGGGAAGACGACGGAGGTCCCGCTTTCCTCGCGAGTGGCGACGACGGGGGCGAGGTACTCGAGATTCACCTGGTGGACGATGCCGGTCTCCGGGGGGACGACGGAGAAGTTCTGGAACGCCTGCTGGCCCCACTTGAGGAAGACGTAGCGCTGCTGGTTGCGCTCGAACTCGAGGTCGGAGTTCACCTTGAACGCGTCGGACGTGCCGAACTTGTCGACCTGGACCGAGTGGTCGATGACGAGGTCGACGGGCACGAGCGGATTGATCTTCTTCGGGTCGCCGCCGAGGGCGTGCATCGCGTCGCGCATCGCGGCGAGGTCGACGACCGCCGGGACGCCTGTGAAGTCCTGCATGAGCACGCGCCCGGGCATGAAGAAGACCTCGCGGCTGCCGGCGGGCGCGCCGCCCGCGAGCGCCTTGATGTCGTCGGCCTTCACGAAGCGGCCGTCCTCGTTGCGGAGCATGTTCTCGAGGAAGATCTTCATCGTGATCGGCATCTTGCCGACGGGGAAGCTCTTCTCGAGCGCGCTCAGGCGGAACATCTCGTAGTTCTTGCCGCCGACGGAAAGGGTGGACTTGGTGCCGAAAGTGTCGAGGGAACGGGTAGCCATCGAAGCCTCCAGAGAGATTCGATGATAGCTCTTTAGCGCGGGCTCGCCAACGCGCCGGGCCTAGGACCTTCGTCCGCCCGAAAAGGGCCTAAGGACGGAGGACCTCGAAGGGGGGGCTTCGCTAGACTCTCCCTAATGTACCCGGCAATCGCGGCGGCGATCCTCGCCGCCCTCCTCCCCGTTTCCTCGTCCGCCCAGACGGTGTTCTCCGCGTTCCGCGCGCCCGCCGGCCCCGCCGCGCCCTTTGGCGCCGTCACGCCCGAACGCGCGAGCTTCGCTCTCGAATTGCTCCGCGCCCCGGCCGCCGACCGCGTCGGCATGCCCGCGCTCGTGACGTGGCTCCGGCAGGCCGACCCCACGCATCCGTCGACGGTGGAGCGGCTCGCGCCGTTTCTCGAGTCGGCGGACGCGCAGGGCGCGCCCGCCGCGGCGGGACTCGCCGGCTGGCTCGAGCGCTCGCTCGCGGGCGCCTCGAAGGCAGTCTCCGCGCGCGGCACGGAGCTCGCTTCCGTCGGCGAGCACGCCACTCGCGCCGAGCGCGAATCGGCCGCCGGCCGCGTCGACGACTACCTGTCTTCCTACTCCGGCTATCTGAGCGCGCACGACGCCGCCGCGTTGCGGCGTTCCGCCGAACTCCTTCGCGCGGCCGCGCGCGCCGAAGACTCCGCGGATAGGACGGCGGACGCGCTCGGCAAGCCCGCCGAGGACTCCGTCGACGACGGCGACCGTCGAGCCGTCGATCGCGCGACCGGGCTCTCCAAGCCGGAGCCTAAGGTCGAGGCGCCGAAGCCCGAGCCGGCGGTTCCCGAGGCGCCCAAGCCCGCGCGCAAGCTCGACGGCGTCACGCTCGTTTCCTATCTGGGCGGCATCACGGTGCTCGCCGCGCTCGGCTGGTTCGCCTCCAACGTCGCGCAAGTCATGGGTGCGTGGCCGGTTACCGCGATCCTCTCCCTTTACGTGGCCGGGCTCTACGCGCTGACTTCGTATCTCAATTCTCGCGGCAAGTCGACGCCCGCGGGGCTCGTCGCCACCGTCGGCGTCGCGCTGGTGCCGGTCACGCTCGCCGCGTTTCTCGACGCCTCGGGCCTGCTGCGCGCGCTGACGCACGGCCATCTGTTCGTCCTCGCGCTGACCTCCTCCACGTTGGCGGCGGCCTATTTCGCCTCGCGCCGCGTGAAGTTCGGCCTACTCGCGCTTCCGGCCTCGATCGCGGCGCTCCTCCTGGGCATGGACCTCGTCGACTGGGTCTTGCCGCACGTGAGCCGCCACGGCACGTCCTACACGCTGATCGCGCTCGGCGCGGCGATGCTCTGGGGCGCGCGCCGCTTCGACCTGCGCTCGCGCGCGCCCGACTACGGCTTCTGGCCCACTCTCACCGGTCTCGGCGCGCTTTCTATGGGATTTTTGTCGTGGGTCGGCTGGGGCTCGATGGCTCCGCTCATGCCGTGGATCCTGCTCGGTCTCTCGCACGCGGCGCTGGTGGCGATCAGCCTGAAGATCGACCGCAAGGCCTACGCGATCACCGGGGGCCTCGGCTTCTTCGTGTTCGTCACGAAGCTTTGCCATCTCTTCTTCCATGACAGCATGATCTTCCCGCTGGTCGTGGCCGCCATGGGCGTCGCCGCGATCTACGGCGCCGTCCAGTTCGACAAGCGTTACGCCGATCTCAAGGTCTGGCTCGACGCCCGCGGCTGAGCTAGTCCACTCAGCCGGCAGCGCCGCCTATCACGAGAGGCGGCCCGCTGTCTAAGGCTAACCCAGCGAGTCAATCGTCGGACTCGGCCAGCAAGGCATGCGTGCGGCTGTAGTAGTAGTGGAAGAGCCCGGGTGGCAATTCTCGCAGGTAGGCGCCGCCGCGGCTCGAGCGCCCGGAGTTGTCGTAGATCATGTGCTTGCCTTTGACTCTTCCCGCGTAGAGCCCGACGTGCCAGTGCGGGCCCCACCTGTGTCCCTGATGGGTCGCGACGACGTCGCCCGGCTGGAGCGCGTCCCAGGATGCAACCGGCCGCCATGCGGCGCTGACGTAGTCGTTCACTGGAAGCGGAGCCTTTTCCCAACTCGACAAGATCGGGTCCCACACCCGGCGGACGAAGCCGTAGCAGTCGTTGTAGCCGTCGAACCGGTAGCCGCCCGTCTCGTTGATGCGGCGGCCGATGGCGTGCGCCTTCGACAGCACCAACGCGCCGAGCTTCGAGAACGCGGGCGAATCCGTGGGTTTGGCTCCGTCCTTTACCGAGATTTCCCCGGAGATGGCGTTCTTGCGGGACGGCGTCATCGTTTGGACCGACGCTGCCCGTGGCTCGGCCGCGCGTGCGCCGCCTCCACCGCCTCCTCCGCCGATCCCTCCGGAGGAACCGCCGGGGATCGCGGCGATGCCGAACACGGAAGGCCCCGCGGCCAGCCCCGTTTCTCCGCCGATCGCGTAGGCGGCCGTGGGACTGAGTTGGATCGCGAAGATGGTCGTGTCGGTCGTGGCTCCCGCGTGGGCGCTCTCGACGGCCAAGACCAGCAGCGTCGCTACGAGGGACGGCGTTTTCGTGTTCATGTGTTCCTCCGTGCGTTATAGCCCGAGTCCGGGCTTCTGCGTCGAGACGACCGCGATCGTGTAGGGCTCGAGCGTGACGAGCACCTTGCCGCCGGTCCGGCCGGCGGGCCGGCGCGCTCGCAAGTGCCCGCGCCCGTCGGCGTTCCAGTCGATGAAGACGTACTGGTCCCGTTCCGGCATGCCGGTAAGCTCGAACTCCCGGCGCTGGTCCGAATCGTTTACTAGAAACGCGCTCATCTCCGAGCCGCCGCGAAAGGCGGTGACGAACGCCCCGTCGACGATCCTGGAGGTGTTCACCGCCCGCCAGCCGCGCGGCGCGGCGTGCGTCAGCATGCGGAATAGCCGGTAGGAGGGGTGGAGCGGGAAGCCGTTCTCGGCCCAGCCGATCATGGAGTAGCGCATGAGCTTGCCGCCGGCGTTGTAGGGGGCGGCATAGACGTCCCATTTCACCGCGGCGGCGTAGCCGAGCTTCGCCGCGAGGAGGGCGAAGGCTCCTTCCTGG
>JACRDR010000376.1 GCA_016212845.1 Elusimicrobiota bacterium | reverse complement strand
GTCCTCCCTTCCGTGATGACGGTGGCCGTGACGGCCCCCGCCGCTCCGGAGGAGCCGAGGCGCGGCAAGCGCCGGGAGAAGAAGCGATGAAAGCGATGTGGATCGCGGCGTGTCTCGCGCTGGCCGTGCCCGTCCGGGCCTCGAGCCCGGTCGTCGAGGAGCTCGGCGGCAAGCCGCAGCAGGGACTCGCGGCGACGCCGCTCAAGTTCCCCGACGGCAAGTCCATCAAGGTCGAGCTCGCCGTGACGCCGGAGCAGCGCGAGATCGGCCTCATGAACCGTACGACGCTTCCGAAGGACTACGGGATGCTCTTCGTCTTCCCGGTCGAGATGCGCCTCGAGTTCTGGATGAAGAACACGTTCGTCGACCTCGACATGGTCTTCATCGACACGGCGGGCAAGGTCACGGCGCTCCATCCCAAGGTGCCCAGGTCTTATAAGGACACGCCGGAGGAAAAGCTCGCCCGCCGCGGCGGTCTCGGCCGCTACGTCTTGGAACTCCCGTCGGGCGCCGCCGCCCGGCATAAGCTCAAGGTCGGCCAGACGCTCTCATTTAAGGTCTCGGTCCCCGTCTCCTGACCAATTTAGTACACTGGCGAAATGGCGACCAAAGAACAAGTTTTAGACGCGCTGCGCACCTGCCAGGAGCCCGAGCTCCATAAGGACATCGTCACCCTCAACATGGTGCAGAACCTCCAGGTCTGCGGGGACATGGTCACGTTCGACTACGTCCTCACGACCCCCGCCTGCCCCCTCAAGGGCATGATGGAGCTGGAGGCTCGCGAGGCCGTGCTGAAGGTTCCCGGCGTGAAGGAAGTAAAGATCAACATGACCGCCGCGGTTAAAAAGGACCTGCGTCTCGAGCGCGTGATGCCCTCGGGCGTCAAGAACATCATCGCGGTCGGCTCGGGCAAGGGCGGCGTCGGAAAGTCGACGGTCGCCTGCAACCTCGCGGTCTCTCTTGCTCTCGACGGCGCGAAAGTCGGCCTGATGGACGCGGACGTCTACGGCCCCAACCAGCCGCAGATGATGGGCGTGCAGGACTTCGAGCCCTCCGCCGGTCCGGACAACAAGATCGAGCCGCCGGTCGGCTTCGGCGTGAAGGTGTTCTCCATGGGCTTCCTCATGGAGCCCGATCAGCCTGTGATTTGGCGCGGCCCGATGCTTCACGGCGCGATCACCCAGTTCTTGAAGGACGTGAAGTGGGGCGAGCTGGACTACCTCGTCGTCGACCTCCCCCCGGGCACCGGCGACGTCCAGCTCTCGCTCTGCCAGGCGGTGCCGCTGGTGGGCGCCGTCATCGTGACGACGCCGCAGTCGATCGCGATCTCCGACGTCCGCAAGGCCGTCGCGATGTTCAACAAGCTCAACGTTCCCGTCCTCGGCGTCGTCGAGAACATGAGCGAGTTCGCCTGCCCCCACTGCAAGAAGACGAGCCGCATCTTCTCGCAGGGCGGCGCGGAAGCGCTCGCCAAGAAGCACGGCGTACCTATGCTCGGCTCCGTGCCGCTCGACCCGACCGTCTGCGAGACCGGCGAGACCGGCAAGCCCGTCACCGCCTCCCGGCCCGACACCGCGCCGGCGAAGGCCTTCCGCGAATTGGCCCGCAAAATCGCCGCCGCCGTCAGCGTTCAGAACGCGACCTCAAAACCGCTCGAAATCGAGACCGTTAAATAAGGAGAGAAAACATGACCACCGCCGCCGCCGCCCGCGAAACCACGCCGATCGAAATCGGCGCCGACGCCCCCGACTTCACGCTGCCCGACCAGGACAAGGTCGAGTTCAAGCTCGCCGAGTTCAAGGGCAAGAAGCCCGTCGTGCTGTTCTTCTACCCGCTCGACTGGTCCCCGACGTGCACGAAAGAGAACGCCTGCTTCTCCGGCGACCTCTCCAAGTTCTCGAAGTACGCCGAGGTCGCGGCGGTCTCGATCGACTCCGTCTGGTCCCACAAGGCCTGGAAGGAGAAGATGGGGCTGAAGCACCGGCTCCTCGCCGACATGCACCGGAAGGTCACGAAGGACTACGGCCTGTTCCACTCCGGCGCCAACATCAGCCAGCGCGCCACCGTCGTCATCGACAAGAACGGCAAGGTGAACTGGGTGAAGGTCGAGGCCGACATCACGAAGGAGCGGGACTACGCCGAAGTCGAACAGGTTCTCTCCAAGCTGAAATAGCCGTATCGGTGCGTCGCACCTTTTTTTGCATAACTTCGCCGTTGCTTTACGAGTAGCCGCGAAGTTGTGCAAAAAGAGGTGCGACGCACCGGGATGAGCGAGGGCGGCCTGCGGGCCGCCCTCGCCGCTTTTTGGGCCTTGACGCCCTGCGCGCTAGGTTGTATAGTAGTTAGTAGGTGATAATTATTATCAACAAGGAGCCGCTATGAAGACCCAATCCCGTCCCGCCGCCGTTCTCGAGGCTCTCGACGGCGTCCTCGCCGACGAATTCGTCCTTTACGTGAAGACGCGGAACTTCCACTGGAACGTCGAAGGGCCCCGCTTCGCCGAGTTCCACAAGCTCTTCGAAGCCCAGTACGGCCAGCTTTCTGGATTCGTCGACCAAGTCGCCGAACGCAGCCGTGCCCTGGGCGGCTACGCCCTGGGCTCCGCGGCCGACCTCCTCCGGCACGCCTCCCTCAAGGAGCAGTCGGGCCGCGAGCCCTCCGACTCCGAGATGGTTTCGCAGCTCGCGCAAGACCATGCCGCGCTCTCCAAGCGTTTGACGCACGCGATCGCCGCGTGCGCGGAGGCCGACCCCGTCACCGCGGATCTCCTCACCGGGATCGCGGCCGAGCACGACAAGACCGCGTGGATGCTGCGCTCCTTGGGCGTGGAGCGCCGGTGAAGCCGGTCGACCGGCTCCGCGACGCGCTGGCCAGGAAGGGGCTCCCCCTCACGCAGCAGCGTCTGGCGGTGTTCGAGGCGCTCGAGCATTCCAAGGCCCACCCGAGCGCGGAAGCCCTGCACTCCGCGCTGCGAGAACGTTATCCGAGCCTGTCCTTGGCCACGGTCTATAAGACGCTGCAGACGCTCAAAGACGTCGGCTTGGCGCAGGTCGTCAACGCGCCGCACACCGAGGCCCGATTCGACGCGATCACCGGCGTGCATCACCC
>JACRDR010000378.1 GCA_016212845.1 Elusimicrobiota bacterium | reverse complement strand
GGCGAGGTCCATGATCGCGGGCAGCGGCGCGATGTCGCCGTCCATCGAGAACACGCCGTCGGAGACGATCATGCGCCGGCGCGCCCGGCGGGACTCCGGCGACTCGAGGATCTCCTGGAGCGCCTTCATGTCCTTGTGCGGGTAGATCTTCCGGGCCGACTTCGCGAGCCGAGCTCCGTCGATGATGGACGCGTGGTTGAGCGCGTCGGAGATCAGGAGGTCCTGCTCGCTCGACATCAGGCTCTGGCACAGCGCGACGTTCGTGGCGAAGCCGGACTGGAAGACGACGGAGGCCTCCGTGCCCTTGAAGGCGGCGAGGCGCTCCTCGAGCTTCTGGTGGATGTCCATCGTGCCGATGATGCTGCGCACGGCGGACGTGCCGACGCCGTAGCGGTCGATCGCGTCGCGGGCGGCGGCCTTAAGCGCGGGGTGGGTGGTGAGCGCGAGGTAGTTGTTCGAGGTGAGGTTGATCACCTTCTTCCCGTCGATGACGGAGACCGGCTCCTGCGGCCCCTCGAGGACTCGCAGACGGATGCGGCGGCGGTCGGCGTCGAGCTGCCTCAACTCGTCGTCCAAGAATCCCAGGCCCTTCAAAGCGGTCGTCGGCATGTTAGGGCTCCTCGACCGTCACCCTGTCGGTGTCGGCGTCGTAGCGGAATCGGAAATGGCGGGTGCCCACCTCGGTGAGCCCGGTGACGACCTCCTCGCCGCGCTTGCCGTCGATGGTCGTGTGCCCGGACGGGACGCGGGAGAGCGTGTTCTCGGCGTCGATGGACCACAGCGAGACGCGCAGCTTGGCCTTGGGGAGCCGCTCGAAGTAAGCCACGAGGTTCAGTCCGTCGCGGTCGCCCAAAAAATGGCCGGATCTAGAGACGAGCTCGGTCCAGCGGCGCTCGAGGTCCAGGAAGTCGAAGAGGACTTCCTGATCGCCGACCGTCGCGTCCGTCAGCACGCCCTTGAGCGGCGCCATATGGATCACCGGCCCGGTCTCGGGCTTCCAAACGCCGGACCAGAGCAGGTAGCGGCGCCCGTGCAGCTTCACGCGCTTCGGGTACATCTTGCGGAAGCGGTTGGACTCGGCGTCGAAGGGCACGGCGACTTCGTCGGAGTCGGTCTTCTTCGGATCGGTGACGTCGGTGAGCCGCAGATGCGGCCGGCCCTCGGTGTTGACGTATTCGATCATCACCCGGCGCTCGCCGAACGCCTGCACCATGAGGTCGGTGCCGGGCGTCGCGGGGAGAACGATGGAGGTCACGCTGAGCGGGGGGCCGCCGGTCGCGTCGACGGGAGCGTAGTCCCGCCACGTCTTCTTGACCGTCGCCTTGCCCGCGGCGAGGACGATGCCGCTCTCGGTCTCGACGAGGCGGGCGTTCACCTCGACCCTCTTCTCCCCGTCGTCGGCCAGCGTGCCGAGCACGAGGTACTTCGCACCGACCATGCGGCCGGCCTGCAAGGCCGAGCCGGACGAGATCATGCCGGTGAAGCTCAGCGAGATCTCCTTCATCGCCGAATCGATCTGGCCGCGCTCCACGAGGACCGCCTCGTCGCGGCCTGCGATCGCGGTCGCGAGCGCCTCCGAGACGATGCGTCCGCCGGGAGAATTCCGGCCGTCGGCGTAGGCGAAGGGCAGAACGGCGGCCTTCTCCTTCTTCTTGCCGTCGATCGGATCGACGAGCTTCTTGGCGAGCTTGTCGTAGACGTCCGCCCGCGCGGCCGGCGCGAGCAGGAAGAGGGCGGCGGCTAGAACTCGATGACTACTTTTCCGCATTTCTTGTCCTTGGCGGCCATGGTGGCGAACGCTTTTTGGAAATCTTTCGCGCGGTAGACGTGCGTGATGACCGGGCGCACGTCGATGGCGCCGGTGCGGAGCAAGCGCTCGGTCGTATACCAAGTTTGGAAAATCTCGCGGCCGGCGACGCCGTAGATGCGGATGCCCTTGAAGACGACGTCGCTCGCCCAGTCGATGTTGAGCGTGCCGGGCGGAATGCCGAAAGCGGTGACGCGGCCGCCGGAGCGGACCACCTTGAGCGAGAGTCCGATCGCGGCCGGGGCGCCCGACATTTCGAGGACCACGTCCGCTCCGCCGGGGCCGACGGCCTTGGCGATCTCGTTCGCCGCGTCGCCCGAGGAAGGATCGACGATTACGTCCGCGCCCATCTTGCGGGCCAGCTTCTGGCGGTAGGGCGAGCCCTCGACGGCCACGATCGGCTTGGCGCCGGAGGCGCGCGCAACGGCGATCGCGAAGAGGCCCTGCGGGCCGCAGCCCATCACGACGACCGAACGGCCGACCACTTCCTCAATGAGCGTCGCGTAGACCGCGTTGCCGAGCGGCTCCATGAGCGAGCCCACGTCCGCGAGCGTGGAGTCGGAGTGCTTCCACGCGCAGCGGGCGGGCACGCGGGCGTACTCGGCGAAGCCGCCGGGGCCGTCGATGCCGAGGATCTTCAAGCGCTGGCAGACGTGGCGCTGTCCGTTGCGGCACTGAAAGCACAAGCCGCAGTAGATGTGGGACTCGACGGAGACGAAGTCGCCCTTCTTGAAGTCGCGCGTGTTGGAGCCGGCGGCGACCACCTCGCCGCAGAACTCGTGGCCGAAGACGTTCGGCGTCGGGAACCGGGCCGGGGCCCACGAGTTCCAATTGAAGATGGGCATGTCGGAGCCGCAGATGGACGCGCGCGTCACTCGGATGAGAAGTTCGTCGGCGGCGGGACGCGGATCATCCACTTTTCCGAACGTCGCGCCCGGACCGGGACCCGTCTTGTGAATGCCTTTCATGGTGTCAGCCCCAAAGCAGGTTCCGGAGCACGAAGAGCACGTTCTCCTTGCGCTCGCGCAGCCGGCGGTAATAGTACGGCATCCAGTGCGTGCCGTAGGGCACGTAGATCCGAACGTTGTGGCCCTCTCTTACGAGCTCGGCCCAGCGGCGCGACCGCAGCCCGTAGAGCATCTGGAACTCGAAGGTGTGCTTGGCCCGCCCCAGCTTTGCGGCGGCCTTCTGCGCGGCGCGAATCCGGTCGTCGTCGTGCGTGGCGATCGCGGGATACTCGCCCTTCTCGAGCAGAAGCGCCGCGAGCTTGTCGTAGCTTCGGTTCACGTCCGCCTTCTCGGGAAAAGCGATGTCCGGCGGCTCCTTGTAGGCGCCTTTGCACAGGCGCACGCGGGCGCCGCGGCGGCAGAGCTCCTCGATATCCCCCGCCGAGCGCCGGAGATAGGACTGGATCACGACGCCCGCGTTCCGGCGCTTCGGAAAGACCCAATAGAAGAGGTCGAGCGTCTTCTGCGTGTAGGCCGAGCCTTCCATGTCGAGGCGGACGAAGTTGCCGTGGGAGGCGGCCGCGTCGAGAACCCGCTCGAGGTTATGCTTGGCGAGTGCGGCGTCGAGGTTGAGGCCGAGCTGGGTGGGCTTGATGCTGACGTTGCAGTCGAGCTTGGCGCGCTTGATGAGCTCGAAAAGCCGCTCGATCTCGCGCGTCCCGGCTTCGGCCTGGCTTTCGCTCGCGCAGTCCTCGCCGAGGAAATCGAGGGTCGCCTTGATGCCCTGGGAGTTGAGCCGGCGGATGACGGAAAGCGCCTCTTCCGCCGTCTCCCCCGCCACGAACTTCCGTGCCAAAAAAGTCAACGCGCGCATGACTGGATGAGGATTCTAGCTAATTTGGACGCTTCGCGACGCTCGCTTGCTTTTGACGCATGGGCACGCTACACTTTCTAGGCCCCACCCCATGCGAATCCTCGTCACCGGCGCGTCCGGTTGTATCGGCAGCCGCCTCGCAGAACGCCTCGCCTCCGAACACGGCCCCCAGAACGTGACGGGGATCGTCGGCCCCGGCGGGAACGCGCGCGAGGCGTCCCGGCTGCCCCGGCTGCGCGCGGCCGGCGTCCGGCTGCTCACCGCCGACCTCCTCGAGCCGGTCGAGGGGCTGGGCGAACCGGACGTCGTGTTCCACTGCGCCGCCAATTTGAGGACCGAGCTGCAGTCCGAGTCCGAGGATCCCTCCGTCCGCATCAACGACGCGGGGACCGAGCGCCTGCTGGACGCCCTCGGGGAGTCCCTGCGCGGGAAGGTTTTCGTCCACGCGAGCTCGGTCGCGGTCACCGACCGCTGGGGAACCGACGGCCCGCCGCGGACTCTCTACGGCCGCACCAAGCTCAAGAGCGAGGAGATCGTCCTCGAGCGCTCCCGCCGCTACGGTTTTCGCGCGGTGATCGTCCGCATCGGGACGGTGTACGGCCCCGACGTGCGGGCCGGCCACGTGTTCGAGATCGTCACCGGCCACGTGAAGGAAGGGACGCTGGCGGGACGCGTCCGCTGGCCCGGCCGGCTCAGCCTCGTGCACATCGACGACACCGTCGAGATCATGCTTCGCGCCGCGGCCGAACCCAAGGTAGGCGGACGGCCGATGTTTTTGGCCAGCCCCGAGGACGTAACCGTCGCCGAGTGGATGGACGCGATCGCCGACGCGCTGGGCCGGCCGCGCCCGACGCTCGCGCCGCCCGCCTGGGTGTTCGCCGCGATCCGCGCCATTTGCGGCTTTCGCCCGTTTTGGTGGTTCCTTCCGTCGAAGATCACGTGGCTCGCCTGGCGGGCCTCCTTGATCATCGGCGACGGATTCCGCTGCGACGGGACGGAACTGGGCCGGCTCCTGCCGCGCGGCTATGAGCCGTACCGGGAAGGTGTCGCGCGCTCGTTCGCGTCCAAGGCCTCGGGGGAACGCGTATGCGCGTAACCCTCATCGAGCCCCCCCGCTTCTACGCGCCGACCAGCGCCATCTCGACCGTGGTCATCCCGCCGCTCGGCCCCGCCTACATCGCCTCCGTGCTGCGAGAGGCGGGCCACGAGGTGCGCGTGGTCGACGGGCTCCTGGGCGGCGTCGAGCGCTACACGCCCTACGCCCCGGGCGTCTACGTCCGCGGGCTCGGCCTCGATGAGATCGTCGACAAGGTCCCGGCCGACACCCAGCTCATCGGCATCAGCTGCATGTTCTCCGCGACCTGGCTCATCGTGCGCGACCTGGCGATCAAGCTCAAGGAGAAGTTCCCGAACGTGCCGCTCGTGCTCGGCGGCGAGCACGGGACGGGGATGCCCGAGCTGTCGATGAAGCAGGCCCCGCTCGACTACGTGGTGCTGGGCGAGGGCGAGGACACGATCGTCGAGCTCGCCGGCCTGCTCCGGGACGGCAAGCCCGCGGACTCGGTGGAAGGCACCGCCGCGCGCCTCGCCGGAGGCGAAGTGCGCGTGAACCCGCGTAGAACGCGCATCCGCGACATCGACCTCATCCCGAAGCCCGCGTGGGACCTCTTCGACATCGAGAGCTACATCGCTTTCAACCAGCCTCACGGCGCCTCGCGCGGACGATTCATCCCGATGCTGGCGACCCGCGGCTGCCCGTTCGCGTGCACGTTCTGCACGAGCCCCCAGATGTGGACGCAGCGCTGGGTGCCCCGGGACACGAAAAGCGTCGTCGACGAGATCGAGGAGTACGGGCGGCGCTACCAGGTGACCGACATCCATTTCGAGGACCTGACCGCGATCGTGCGACGCGAATGGATCATCGAGTTCTGCAAAGAGATCGTGAACCGCGGTCTCAAGATCACCTTCCAGCTGCCCTCCGGCACCCGCAGCGAGGCGATCGACGACGAAGCCGCCGCCTGGATGAAGCGGGCGGGCTGCCACGAGTTTTCCTTCGCGCCCGAGGCCGGGGACCCCAGGGTGCTCAAGGCGATCAAGAAGCAGGTCCAGCTGCCGCGGCTGTTCGAATCGGCCCGGTCCGCCATGAAGGCCGGGATCAACGTCGGAGGCTTTTTCATCGTCGGCTTCCCCGAGGACGACTGGCTGAGCGTGCTCCGCACCTTCAAGACCATCGCCCGCTGCGCGATCGAGGGCTTCGCGAGCGTCAACGTAAACCCCTACTCGCCGCAGCCCAACACCGCCTCCTTCAACGCCTTGCGGCAGAAAGGAATCATCGGAGAGTTCGACCGGGACTATTTCCTCGACCTGTTCCGCTTCCAAGACCTTCTCGCGCCGAAGGTCTCGTACAACGAGCGCTTCAGCCCCCGGCAGATCAAGTGGTTCGTCCTGACCGGCTTCGCGACCTTCTACTTCTTCTATTTCGCCTCGCGGCCGTGGCGCATCCTGCGCTTGCTTCGGGACTTCGCCAAGGGTTCCTCCTCCGACAAGAGCGCCCGCGCCTTCTCCAACCTCGTCAAGGACTACCGGAAGTACAAGAAATCCGCCAAACCCACGGCCGACGCTCGCTCTTAGTCAGGAAATTACAGCGAAGTTTTGCGGTTACCCGGGACGTCCCGGGTAATGGGGATAACTTCCAGGTCTGGCGCAACCCGGCTCGAATTCCTATGATCGCGGCTGCATGCGAGCGTCGACAGAGGCGGGTCCCGCTCCGCGGGGCTGGAAGGCGACGGTCGTCGCCGCGGCCCTCGCCTCCGCCTTTCTTCTCCTCCTGCCGGACCTCCTGATCGTGCGCGTGCGCCGCTTCTACCGCGAGCGTCTGCCCGACGTGGCGAAGCGATGGGAATACGACGGCCGCTACACTGTGTTCACCGCCGACGCGGACGTCCAGCCGTACGCGCCCCGCGTCGCCGAGGCCGCCCGGAAGGGCTGGCCTTACGACGCGCACATCGCGGGCGCCCGGAGCGCCCGCCTCGACACGTCCGACCCCCTGCCGCTCCTCTTCCTCGGCTGGCTGACGCGAGCCCTCGGCGGCATCGACGCGGCCTGGCTCGCCGCGCGGGCGATCGGCGGCGCCGCGTGGGTGCTCGTCTTTTACTGGCTCGCGATGCTCGGTTCGGCGAACCGCCGCTTCTCGCTCGCGTGCGCGGTCGGCGCCACCCTATTTAACGACGTGCTCGATATGCTCCAGTACGGCGTCCTGGCCTTCCCCCGAGAGCTCGCGCTGCGCGTGTACTGGATCTTGGGTTGGCACTGGGTCCCCTTCGGCGTCTCCCGCGTGCCTCGCCCGGCGCTGACGTACCCGCTGCTCTTGGCCGCGCTCGGCCTGGCCGCCGTCTGGGCGCGCACCGGCCGCGCGGCGGCGCTGTGGGCCGGAGCGTTGATCGGCGGCGCGCTCGCCTACGTGCACAGCGACGTCTTTTTCCTCTACGCCGGGACGATGGCGGTCTGGACGCTTTGGCGGCTGGGGCGGCTCCGGAAGCTCGAGCCTTCCCTGATCGCGTCGGGGGCGCTCTCGCTCGCCCTCGCCCTTCCATGGATGCTTCATCACCTGCCGCCCGACGCCGACCTCCTGCTCTTCTATTGGCGGACGTTCACGCGCCGTCCGGACCTAAACGGGCTGTGGGCGTTCGCCCTGGCCGCGTGGTGCTGGAAGCGCCATCCGAAGGACGATGCGATCGCGCTCGTCGGAGCGGCGCTGGCGGCGTCCGGCCTCGCGATGGAAGCCCATCTCGTCACCGGCTACACGATGTTCCACTCCTTCCACTGGCACAACCTCGGCTTGGTCTTCGCCGTGCTGGCCCTCGCCCAGACGCTCGGCCGGAAGGTCCCCGAGCGGCGGGACTGGCTTTGGCTAGCGGCGGCGTTCATGCTGGTCTCCGCCGGCCGGGCCGTCAGCTACGCGGCGCAGCGCGCGCCGTTTCAGGCGCTCCGTTCCGACCTCCAGGGCGGCCTCGAGTGGCTCGCGAGAGAAACGCCGCCCGACTCCGTCGTCGTCTCGCTGCACGCGATCGACAACCAGCTGATCCCGACCTACTCGCACAACAAGACGATGTTCTCGAGCGGCTTCCCCGTCATCTCGGACATCTCGGTGAAAGAAGACTTCCGCCGGTTCAAGCGGGCGCTCGAGCTCTTCGGGCTGCCCGAAGACGAATACTGGAAGGCGCTGGAAGCGCACGCGGGCGCCGATCCCAACGACGATCTGTGGCATCTCCGCCCGTCGTGGGCGGACTTCGGCTGGCGGGCGGGACCGTTCCCGAACGGAGGCCAGCGCGAGGAACGCCTGAAGCGCTACCGCGCGATGCCGCCGTTGACCCCGGCGCGCGAGGCCCGGGCCGATTACCTGTGGGTCGGGCCTTTCGAGACGGAGCTCCTGGGCGCAGGTCGGGTCAAGAAGCTCGGCCGGCCCGCGTTCCAGCGCGGCGAGTTCTCGATCTATCGCCTCAGCGGCGGCGCTTGAAGACGACGGTGGCCAGCGGCGGGACCGTGACCACGGTCGAGTGCGAGCGGCCGTGCCACGGCTGGTCCTCGGCGTCGCGGCCGCCGGCGTTTCCGACGTTCGAGCCTCCGAACAGCTCGGAGTCGGAGTTCAACACCTCGTCGTAGCGGCCGGGGCTCGGCAGGCCGATCCGGTAGCTCTCTCGGACGACGGGCGTGAAGTTCGTCACGAACACGAGCGCGTCCTGGCGGTCCGCCGAGTAGCGCACGAACGAAAACACCGAGTTGTCGGTGTCGTTGCAGTCGATCCACTCGAAGCCCTTCGAGTCGAAGTCCGCGGTCCACAACGCCGGCTCGTTCTTATAAAGGAGGTTGAGAGCCTTCACGTACTCGTTGAGCTTGCCGTGCAGGGGCTCCTTGAGCAGGTGCCAATCGAGGCTGTTCTTCCAGTCCCACTCCTTCCACTGGCCCATCTCGGCGCCCATGAAGGTCAGCTTCTTGCCGGGGTGGCCGAACATGAAGCCGTAGAAGCCGCGCAGCCCCGCGAACTTCTGCCAGCCGTCGCCGGGGAACTTGTCGAGCATCGCCCGCTTGCCATGCACCACCTCGTCGTGCGAGAGCACCAGCATGAAGTTCTCGGTGTAGGCGTAGATCATGCTGAACGTCGCGTCGTAGTGGTGGTACTTGCGGTGGATCGGCTCCTTCGAGATGTAGACGAGCATGTCGTGCATCCAGCCCATGTTCCACTTCAGGCTGAAGCCGAGGCCGCCGAGATGCACCGGGCGCGAGACCATCGGCCACGCGGTGCTCTCCTCGGCGATCGTGAGGATGCCCGGGAAGTCGCGATGCGTCAGGGCGTTGAACTCCTTGAGGAAGCCGACCGCCTCGAGGTTCTCCCGGCCGCCGAAGCGGTTCGGGATCCACTCGCCCTGCTTGCGCGAGTAGTCGAGGTAGAGCATCGAGGCGACCGCGTCGAGACGCAGCCCGTCGAGGTGGTACTTCTTGAGCCAAAACAGCGCGCTCGCCAGTAGGAAGTTGCGGATCTCGTGGCGGCCGTAGTTGAAGATGTAGGTGCCCCAGTCGGGGTGGAAGCCCTGCCTGGGATCCTCGTGCTCGAAAAGCGCCGTCCCGTCGAAGCGCGCCAGGCCGTGCCCGTCGGTCGGGAAGTGCGCCGGCACCCAGTCCAAGATGACGCCGAGCCCCGCCTGATGGCAGCGGTCGACGAAATACATGAAGTCCTGCGGGGTCCCGTAACGGCTGGTCGGGCCGAAGTAGCCGGTCGTCTGGTAGCCCCACGAGCCGGTGAAGGGATGCTCGGTGATGGGCATCAGCTCGATGTGCGTGTAGCCCATGCCGGCGCAGTAGTCGACGAGCTCGTGCGCCAGCTCGCGGTAGCCGAGCGGCCGGTTGCCCTCCTCGGGCACCTTGCGCCAGCTGTCGAGATGGACCTCGTAGACGTTGATCGGCTTGTGGAGGGGGTCGCTTTCGGCGCGGCGCTTCATCCAGTCGCCGTCGCGCCAGTTGTAGCCCTCGATGCCCCAGACGATGGAGGCGGACTTCGGCGGGACCTCGGCGTAGAACGCGAACGGGTCCACTTTCTGCACCGCGGGGCCGCCGTGGCGGGGCTGAATCTCGTACTTGTACGCCGCGCCTTGGGCGACGCCGGGGACGAAGGCGGTCCAGATGCCGGAGACGCCCTGCTGCTCGAGCCGGCTCTTGCCGCCCTGCCAGCCGTTGAAGTCGCCGACGACGGACACGCCGCCCGCGCTCGGAGCCCAGACGGAGAAGCGCACGCCCTCCTTGCCGCCTTCCTCCGCCAGGTGCGCGCCGAGCTTTTCGTAGATCGTCCAGTGCCGCCCCTCGTTCCAGAGGTGCAGGTCGAGCTCGCCTAGGACGGGGCCGTTCGCTTTCGCGGTTTCCATCGCGCGAAGAGTCTAGCAAACCGGACGGCGGGGCCGTTAATGATAGAATCCCGCCGAACCGTGGACGCCGAATTCCGACGAAGCCTGCCGCCCTTGCACCCCGAACCCCACGCCGTCCCGCAGCCCGCCGGCCTGCCGCCGGGCTACGGGCACGAAAAGCTCGTCGCCCTCCCCCGGGACTCCCGCTGGGTCTGGCTCTACTGGGAGATGGCCCCGGCGAAGCTCGCGCGCATCCTCGGCCAGGGCAAGATCCTCCAGCCGGAGCTGCACCTCGCGCTCGCCGAGACCCGCAAGCCGGTGAAGGAGCAGGGCTGTTATCTCGAGGCCAGCACGGCGTGGATCGAGGCGCTGCCGGGCGAGACGTTCTACGTGGAGCTCGGCCTCGCCGATTTCGGCCGGCCGTTCACCGTCCTGCTGCGCTCCGAGCCGTTCCGCATGCCGTGGGGCGACGAGCTTCGGGAACGCACGCGGCCGTCGCTCGAGCTGCCGGACGAGCTCAAGCGGGTCAAGCCGCCCAAGAGCGAGTAATGGCCGGCGCGTTCACCTTGGTGTTGTCGATGCACCGCCCTTGGCTCGGGGCCGATCCGTGTCCCGAGGACGAGTGGCTGCTCGCCTCGCTCGCGGGCTGCTACCTGCCGCTCGTCGACCTGCTCGAGCGGCTGCGGGAGGACGGCGTGCGCGCGCCCGTGGCGGTCGCGATCTCGCCGACGCTCACCGCGATGCTCGACGATCCCGTCCGCCGCGCACGGCTGCACCGCGCCCTCGCCGACCGCGAGGCGGCGTGCTCGCGCGCTCCCGATCGTCCGGGAGAAGCGCTGTCGTTTCATCGCGAGCGCTTCAAGGCGGCCCGGCTCGCGCTTGAAGGCTCGGCCTGCGACATTCCCGGAAGGCTTCGCGCGCTCGAGGAGGACGGCTGCATCGATCTCCTCGCCTGCGCCGCGACGAACGCGCTGCTGCCGCTCTTGCCGCAGCCGAAGGCGCTGCAGGCGCAGCTCCGGCTCGCCGCGGCCGAGCATCGCCGCCGCTTCCGCGGGGCCGCGGCGGGCCTCTGGCTTCCCGAGTGCGGCTGGGACCGCCGCGTCGGCCCCGCGGCCGCCGAGGCCGGGTTCGAGTACGTCTTCCTGGAGCATCACGCGCTCGAGCGCGCCCGTCCGCGTCCGCGCTGCGGCGCCTACGCGCCCGTGCGCGCGACCGGAGGCGTATTCGCCTTCGCCCGCGATCCCGAGCTCGTCCGCGCCGCCGCCCGGCTCGGGCCGTACGCGCACCCCGACTACGCCGAGCTGGCCTTCGACGTCGGCCCTGAGATCGGCGACGGCCGGCCGATGGGCCTGCACACGCGCAAGGTCGGCACGAAGGGCACGCTCGCCGACAAGCCGCCGTACGAGCCGGCCGCCGCGCGGGCGGCCGCGGAGACGCAGGCCGAGGAGTTCGCCCAGGCGATCGAGGCCCGCGCCGCCCGCTTGGCCCTCGAGCTGCGGACGCGCCCCGCGCTCACCGCGGCGTTCGAGGCCGAACTTTTCGGCCACGAGTGGCTCGAGGGCCCCTATTTCCTGGAGCGTCTGCTCCGGCGTCTCGCGGCCGGGACGAACGCGCAGCCGAAGCTGCCCGAGTGGGTGCTCGCGCACGCGCCCGAGGCGGAGGAAGTGGAGCCCGAGTGCTCCACCTGGGGCCCCGGAGGCTACCTCGACCCGTGGCTGCGGGACGAGAATGCGTGGGTCGTCCCGCACGCGCACGGCCTGACGGAGCGCATGCTCGAGCTCGCGGCGCGTTTCGGCCCGAAGGCGGAGGCCTATCCGTCGCCTCTCGAAGAGCGCGCGCTCGACGCCTGCGCCCGCCTGACCGCGCTGGCGCAAGCCTCCGACTGGGGCCTCCTCGCCGGCAGCCGGCGGCAGGCGTCCTGGGCGGGAGAGAGCCTCGCCAAGCTCGTTTCCTCCTTCTTGACGCTGCGCGGCCAGCTCGAGGAACGCGCGGTCGACGCCGACGCGCTCGCGAAAGCGGAGAGGGCCTCGCGGATCCTGCCGGACGCCGATTTCCGGGTGTACGCGTGAGCCGCCGCTCCGCCTCGAGGGCCGGCAAGAAGCTTCGAGCCGTCGCCGGCGTGCTGGCCGCGGTCGCGCTCGTGGGCGTCGGCCTGCGCCGCCTCCTGCTGAGCTCCGCGAGCCCGCCCGCGCCGCCCACGCCGCGCGAGCCGCGGCACGCGCCGCCGCCGGGCCGCCCCGCGCCGGACTCCTCCGCTCCCGCCTGGCCTCAAGAGCAGCCCTACGCGATGCTCTCCCGCGTCGATCCCGTGCTCGCGCCCGCGATCTGGGGCCTCTTCTCGGCGTCGCCGTCGTCGCAAAAAACCGCCGCGCTCGAGCTCGCGGGACACTTCGTCGCCTCCGACACCCTGACCGGCCTCTGCCCGGAGGCGGCGGACACGCTGTGGGTGCTGTCCGAGGCGGTCCGCCGGAAGGCCGCGCTCCAGACCACGCTCGACCAGCTCTACCGCGACCTGCACCGGCTGGCGGATCTCGAGGACTACGAGAAGGACGACTTCGTCGACCAGCTCGCCGACCCGCTCGCGGTGTACGTGCCGCTCGCGGTCAGCCACGCGCCGCACGTCCGCGAGTCGCGCCGGATGGTCTCGCAGTTCCGCCGCCTGCTC
>JACRDR010000372.1 GCA_016212845.1 Elusimicrobiota bacterium | reverse complement strand
CGCCTCCTTCGACTACCGCGAGGAGCCGGTCTCCGGCGACAAGGACCTGTGGTACCGCTTCTACGACGACAAAGGCGCGGCCGTCTCCGTCAGCGCGCGCACCGGCGAGGCCCGCGTGGACGCGGCCCTGCCGCCCAAGCGGGACGGCGGCGGCTCCGTCTGGAAGCGCGCGCTGGGCGGCCTCGGCCTGGCCGCGCTGACCGCGGCGGTGTACGGCGGACTGTACTACGCCGCGTCCCACGCCCCGGCGGCCGTGAGCTCCATCCCGACGGCGCCCGGCGGCTGGGAGATGCTGTTCGGCGGCACGCTCGGCGGACTGGGTCTGGGCCTGCGCGCCCGGCTGGCCGAGGCGTTCCGCAAGGCGAAGCCCGCGTTGATCACGTTGGGGCTGATCGCGGCCACGGCCGGGATGTACGCGGCGATGGCCTACGCGTTCATGCACGCGCCGGCCGCGTCCAGCGGCATCCAGGTCCCCGAGGGCTGGCAGGGGCCGATCCCGAGCAACATCGACATCGGCGCGATCTTCGGCGGCACGTTGGGGCTGGCCGGCCTGAGCGGCGTGATCAAGAGAGTCAAGGGCAAGGCCCCGAAGATCACCGACGAGCGCGTGCGCGCCGCCGCGAACTCGGCGATCGCGTCCAAGGGCCGCCCGTGGTCGCAGACCGAGTACAACATGTCGTACTACATGGCTCTCGAGAGCCTCAAGAAGGACGGCGCGACCGCGGCCCAGATCGCGCTGTTCGAGAAGCTGTGCGCCGACGCGCCCATCCGCGGCGGCTCCTTCAATCCCTGGTCCGGCGACTAGAACCGGCCCGGAACCCGCCGACGCAAGGAAGGCCCTCTCCACGAGAGGGCCTTCTTCTTTCTTTCGGCCACGAGGCGTAAGCGAGTGCGTCCGGACGCAGTGAAATAGCGTTTCCGTGAATTCCGCTTTCACCGGTGAGAGTGAAATGAACGGAAACGCCATCGGCTGGCGCTCGCCGGGAGCATTCGACGCGATCGGGACCGAAATGGTAGAATCATCGACGTGACCGCACAAAGCGTGCTGGCTTGGGGCGCGTTCTTCCTTTACATCGCGGCGACCTTCGCCGCCTTCGGCTATTTGTTCTCCAAGGACGCGCGCGCCAGCCGCGCGATGCTGACCTTGCTGGGCGCCGGCCTGGCGCTCCACGTGCTCAGCTTCCTGGCGCACGTCGCGGCGTTCTGGGCCTACCCGGAGAACCGCTTCTTCCTGCCGCTGACCTCGTTCTTCGGCGCGCTGTCCTACATGTCGCTGGCGCTGGCCGCCGCGTTCTTCATCGTGGAGGGGCAGAACCGCCTCGGCATCCTGGGCGCGTTCGTCCTGCCCTGGGCCGCGGGCGCGCTGGGCGCGGCCGTGATCTTCGCCAATCCCGACGCGGCGCCGCTGGCCCAGCCGCTGCGCTCGTACGGGCTCAACTTCCACCCCATGCTGCTGATGACCGCCTACGCCGCGTTCGCCAACGCCTTCGGCGTGGGCGTGGCCCTGCTGATCCAGGAGGCGCAGATCAAGTCGCGCAAGCCCACGGAGCTGTGCTACCGCCTGCCCTCGCTGGACGAGCTGGACGCGCTCAACGGGAAGAACGACGCGTGGTCGTACCCGGTGCTGGTCGCGGGCCACGGCATGGGCTTCGTCTGGGCGTACGTCGACTGGGGCCGCGTGTGGACCTCCGACCCGAAGATGATCCTGGCGCTGGTCACCGCGGCGGTCTACGGCGTGTTTTTGTGGATGCGCTACGGGGCGGGCCGGCGGGGGCGGCGCACCGTCTACGTCTCGCTGCTGGGATTCGCCTCCGTGCTGATCACGTTCTTCGGCGCCGAGCTGTTCAGCGGCCGCCACGTGTTCATGGGAGGCCCGCGTTGAGGCTGGCCGCCCTGAGCTGGAGCCACAAGGTCTCGGCCTCGGCCGGGCGCGAGGCGCTGGCGTCGGTGCCCGTGGAGAAAGTCCTGGCCGAGCTGAAGGCCCGCGGCGTCGCCGAGGCCGTGGCTCTGTCCACCTGCAACCGCTTCGAGCTGTACGCGGCCGGCCGTTCCGGCGAAGCGCCCGACGCCGCCGCTTTGCTCGAGATCCTCTCCGAGTTGGCCGGCGCGTCCGTGGCCGGCGAGGCCGAGGTCCGGGCGGACCTGGAGGCCGTGCGCCACCTGTTCGCGGTGGCCTCGGGCCTGGACTCCTTGGTCATCGGCGAGTCCGAGATCCTGGGCCAGGTGAAGACCGGCTACGAGACCGCGAAGGCCGCGGGCATGACCGGCAAGCGCCTCAACGTCCTCTTCCAGCGCGCGATGTACGTGGGCAAGAAGGCGCGCTCCGAGACCGCGATCGCGGCGGGCTCGCTGTCGGTCCCGTCGGTCGCGGTGACGCTCGCGCAGACCATCTTCGGCCGCCTGGAGGGGAAGAGCGCCTTGATCCTGGGCGCGGGCGCGATGGCCGAGCTCGCGGCCAAGCACCTGGTCGCGCGCGGCATCGGGCGGCTGTCGGTGGCCAACCGGACCTGGGAGCGCGCCTACACCTTGGCCGCCCGCTTCCACGGCTAGGCCGTGACGTGGGACGCGTTCCCCGAGGCGCTGGCGCAGGCCGACGTCGTCATCTCCTCGACCGGCGCTCCGGCGGCCGTCGTCACGCGCGCGATCGTCGAGGCGGCGTCGCGCCGCCGCGGCGGGCGCTCCCTGTTCCTGATCGACATCGCGATGCCGCGCGACATCGAGGAGTCGGTCCACAAGCTCGACGGCGTTTTCCTTTATCGCCTGGAGGACCTGGAGTCCATCGTCGCCAAGAACATGT
>JACRDR010000373.1 GCA_016212845.1 Elusimicrobiota bacterium | reverse complement strand
TGGAACGATAAGAATAAGGCCGGCTAAAGCTCTCTCCGAGGAGCGCCTGGGATGATCGTTCGTGAATCCGTGAAGGCGGACTTCGACCGAATCTAGCCGATCTTTCGCGAGATCGCTTCCGCCGACGAGCCGATCGCCAGCCAAAACTCGTTCGCGTAAAGGTTAAGTGTGACCACGACGGAGCTGCCGAGCGAAGCTCCTCCATGCCTTGATCAAGCTGAATCCCAAAGATCCCTTCTGAAGGCAGGCAGGCTTTGAGTTTGGGCTAGACTCAGGGAACTATTTCCTATCACGTTCGTATATATGGGTGGGGCCTTTCATCCCATCAGCCATATGAATATATGGCAAAATATATGGACGCGTGTTATAATGACGTTGGGTCTCACTTCGAGTGGGATGACCGAAAGGACTTTGAAAACCGGGCCAAGCACGCGATCTCGTTTTGGGAGGCCCAATACGCATTCGCCGATCCGCGGAGAGTTATCGCGGAGGACCTGGCTCATAGCTCGCAGGAGCGGCGGTACTTCTGTTTCGGTCGCGTGGGGGACCGCATCGTGACCGTTCGATTTACGTATAGGCATGGCAGAATCAGAATATTCGGGGCTGGGGTCTGACGGAGAGGAAAGGCGATCTATGACAAAGAAAACAGCTGACCGACCGATTGGCGCGCTGCGAGTAGTGAAGGATTTTCTTCCTCCACCGAACGCTCTCGTGTTCCGCGAGGAGTGCATAAAGGTCACGATGGTTCTTAGCAAGTCGAGCGTGGAGTTCTTCAAGAAAGAGGCGAAAAAGCAGCACGCGCCGTATCAGGCCATGATTCGAAAGCTACTAGATGCCTACGCGACGCATTATGGGCGCCCGGGAATGGGTTAGGAGTCGTTGATGTCGGGTCAGGTGTTCGCAACTCGCCTTGAGCGAGTTGAGCGCTAGCCGCGCTTCGCGCCGAGGAGCCTCAGGAAGAGGCTTTCGTACTGCTGGATCGCCCGCGTCCAGGAGGAGTCCTTCTCCATCGCGATCCGGCGATGCTTCTCGAATCTCGACGCGTCCGCTCGCAGGGCCAGCGCCCGGTCGGCGGCTTCCAGAAGCCCCTGCGGCGAGAATTCCTGCATGTAGAAGCCGTCGCCCCGCTCGGCGCTCTGTCCGGCGTCGGTGACCGTGTCGGCGAGACCTCCCGTCGGGTTGACGATCGGCAGCGTGCCGTAGCGCTGGGCGATGAGCTGGGTTAGGCCGCAGGGCTCGAAGCGCGAAGGCATCAGCACGAAGTCGGCCCCGGCGTACAGGGGGTGAACGAACGTCTCGCTGAAAGGATGGATGTGCACCTTCCCCGGGTAGCGCGCGGCCAGCGCGTGAAAGCGCTCCGTGAGGATCGGGTCTCCCGAGCCGCTCACGATGACCTGGGCACCCCGCTCGACGAGTCCGGGGATCGCGTCGGCGACCAGATCGAGGCCCTTCTGCGAGTCGAAGCGCGACGCCACCGCGAAGATCGGCGCGTCGGGGTAGGGGTCGAGATGCGCGAGACTCTGGAGCGCGGCCTTGTTGGCGGCCTTGCCCAGGCCGACGTTCTCGACGCGATAGCGCACCCGAAGCTGTTCGTCGGTCTCCGGATCCCACAGCTCGGGATCGATTCCGTTCAGGATGCCGTGCAGGTCGGCGAAGCGGTAATTGAGCAGGCCCTCCATGCCGCGGCCGAATTCGTTCGAGCCCTGGATCTGAAGCGCGTAGGTCGGGCTCACCGTCGTCAGCGCGTCGGCGTGCACGAGACCCGACTTCAGGAAGTTGAAGTGGCCCCAGTACTCGAGGTTGTCGAAGGTGAAGTGCTCGGGTTTGAACCCCGCGTCGAGCATCGTCTGCCGGCCGAACATCCCCTGATACGCCAGGTTGTGCAGGGTGAGCACCGTCTTCGTCGCGGCGAAGAACGGATCGGCGGCGTAGATTAATTTCAGCATCGGGCTGATCAGCGCCGAGTGCCAGTCGTGGGTGTGCACGATGTCGGGCTTGAACCCGAGCGCCTTCGCCGCCTCGAGCGCGCCGCGCGAGTAGAAGATGAACCGCTCGTCGTCGTCGGAATAGCCCGGCTTGCGCGGGGCGTAGGGCCCGTCCTTGGTGTGGAGCGAGTCGTTCTCGAGGAAATACACCTCGACGCCGCGGTGCTGCGCCGTCCACAGCCGGCCCTGCTCGACGCGGTCGCCGATGGGAACCTGGACGCGGACGTCGGTCGGCTGGAGGCGGTGCTTCTCGGCGTCGATCTGAGGGAACTTCGGAAGGATGAGCTTCACGTCGTGGCCGCGCTTGACCAGGCCGCGGCTGACGGCGTCCACCACGTCGGCCAGTCCTCCCGTCTTGATATAGGGGACCGACTCGGCGCCGACCATGAGCACGTTGAGCGGGCGCTCGCTTTGGCCCATCCGCCGCGCGAAGTCGGCGTCCGCCTCGGCCTTGAGCGTGGAAGCGGGAACATCCTTCGCGCTCGCGGCGAGGGCTTCGGCCTCCGGCGGGGCCGCGTTCAGGGGCGCGCGGATCTTCGGCGCGGCGGGCGCGAGCGCGGGCGTAAAAGCGGTCTTGAGTACGGGGCCCGAGAGCGTCGCGAGCGGAGTCGAGGGGAGGGCGACGCTTCCGGCCGCGGCTAAGGGGCTCGAGGCGGGTCCGGCGGTGACGGAGACGGGCGCTTCGACGGGGGGCAGCGCGCGCTGGAACTGCGCCAGGGCGGGCGTCGCCAACAGCAGGGCGAGAAGGGCCGGGAAGCCTCTCATGCGGAAATTATAGGCCCAGGCGGCGGTTTCCCGTGAGAGCCTTTAGGGAAGGGGGGGCTGGGTCCTTAGTCTAGCGGCGGTAAACGTCGCTGCGGTGGCCTACGCGATAGACGCGCACGACGCGCTTGGCGTCATCGATCGAATAGAGGATCCGGTAGTCCCCGCTGCGGACTCGATAGCCGTCGACCCCGGAGAGTTTTTTCGCGCCGGGAGGACGCGGGTCCTTCTGGAGATCGTCGAAAACGGCGGCGATGAGGGCCCGCCGGTCTTTGGGCAGGTCCCGGAACTCCTTGAGCGCCCGGGTCTCCAGCTCGACGCGGTGCGTCACTCTTTGGCGCCCTTCTTGACGGACTCCCAGGAATGAAAGCCCGTCGCCTCCTTCACCGCCTCGCGCAGGTCGTGGGCGTCGATCAGATCTTCGAGCTTTTCGCGGATGGCCTCTTCGATCAGGAAATTCTTGCGCATCCCCAGCCGGTCGCAGACCTCGTCGATCTTTGCCTTGAGCTCGGCCGGCAACTTGGTCGCGAAGACTTCGTTCTTTGGCATACCAAAGTTTACCAGGGTTTACTCTAGTTTTCAAGACCCGAACGGCCCGGTGTGCTATAGTGCTCGGGATGGCCAAGTTCGTCAGCGCGCCTCCCCAGCGCCTGTTCCGCCCGACCTGGGCGGAGGTGGATTTGGGCGCCCTTTACCGCAATCTCCGCCGGTTCAAGCGGCTCATGCCCGCCGGGACCAAGCTGATGTTCGTGGTGAAGGGCGACGCCTACGGCCACGGCGCCGTGCAGGTCTCCCGCTGGGCGCAGGAGAAGCGCGCGGCCGATTGGCTGGGCGTTTCCTCCGTCGAGGAAGGCATCGCGCTCCGCGAAGCGGGCGTCCGGATGCCGACGCTCGTCCTTGGTTCGCTCTATCCGTTTGAAACATTTCTGGCCGGAGTGCAGTATCAATTGACGCCCACCGTGGCGTCCTTGGCCGGCGCGCAGGGACTGGCCGAGGTGGCGCGGAGGGTCGGCGCGCGCGTGAAGTGCCATCTGAAGCTCGACACCGGCATGGGGCGTATCGGCATGGGCTGGCCTTCGGGCCTCGCCGTCGCCCGCGTGATCAACCCGTCGAACGGCCTGGAACTCGACGGCGTCTACACCCATCTGGCGGCGGCCGACGGCGACAAGGCGTACACGTCGCTGCAGCTCAAGCGCTTCAAGGGCGCCTTGGACGACATGGCGGCCGAGGGCATCCGGCCCAAATTCCGCCACGCCGCGAACTCGGCGGCGGCGCTCGGCGTTCCGTCGAGCCGGCTCGACCTCGTGCGTCCCGGTCTCGCGCTCTACGGACTGATGGGCCGGGGATTTGAGCCCGTGATGACGCTCAAGACGAAGCTCGTCTACATCAAGACGGTGCAGAAGGGGACGACCCTCGGCTACAACCGCACCTACCGCACCAAGAACGCCGCTCGCATCGCGACGCTGCCCATCGGCTACGCCGACGGCATGCCGCGGGCGCTGTCGAATAAGGGCGAGGCGCTCGTGCGCGGGCGGCGCTGCCCGATCGTCGGGATCGTGTCGATGGACATGGTCACCGTCGACGTCACCGGCGTCCAGCAGGCGCGGGTGGGCGACGAGGCGACGCTCATCGGGCCCTCCGGCAATGATAGAATCGGCTTCGGGGATTGGGCGGACTGGGCGGACACGATCCCCTACGAGGTCGTGACCCGTTTGGGGCACCGCGTGCCCCGGGTGTATCGCTGATGAGCGAAGCCGCGACGACGACAGCCGAGTCTCCGAGCCTTCTCGAGGCGATGGGCGGACGCGCCTTGAACGTGGCCGAGTCGATGGGCCAGTTCACGATGCTGGTCCGCTCGAGCCTGTTTTGGGCGATCCGCGCCCCGATCGAGTGGCGGCAGACCGTCACCCAAATGCTCCATATCGGCGTGCAGTCGGCGCCCGTGAGCATCCTGACCTCGCTTTTTACCGGCATGGTGCTCGCGCTCGAGACCGGCTCCTCGTTCATCAACCTCTTCAACGAGCCGGTGTTCACCGGCACGATCGTGAGCTTCGCGATCACGAAGGAGCTCGGCCCCGTCATGACCGCCGTCGTCGTCTCCGGCCGCGCGGGCGCCGCGATCGCCGCCGAGCTCGGCACGATGAAGGTCACCGAGCAGATCGACGCGCTCTACACGCTCGGCACGGACCCGGTCCGCTACCTCGTCATCCCCCGCGTGATCGCGTTCCTGATCGTGCTGCCGATCCTCTCCATCTTCTCCGACTTCGCGGGCGTCTTCGGCGGCGGCCTCGTCGGCTATCTCAAGCTCGGCATCCCGCCGAACATCTACTGGCACGAGGTGTTCGACCACTTGGACACCGAGCAGTTCTTTCACGGCCTCGTCAAAACGTTCTTCTTCGCCTTCTGCATCTCGTTCATCTCCTGCTTCAAAGGAATCTTCACGCGCGGCGGCGCCGAGGGCGTCGGCCGCGCGACCACCGAGGCGGTCGTCTACAGCATGGTCTCGGTGCTCGTCGCCGACTACTTCATCACCGCGATCCTGGTCGCGATCGGCATAACGTGATCGACGCGGAGGGCGTAAAGAAGCAGTTCGGCCCCCGGGTCATCCTTCGCGGCGTGGACGTGAAGGTAGAGACGGGCGAGACCTTCGTGCTCATCGGCGGCTCGGGTTCCGGCAAGTCGACGTTCCTCAAGTCCTGCATCGGGCTGGTCCGGCCCGACAGCGGATCGATCATCGTCGACAGCATGGACATCACGAAGCTCCGCGACGAGGAGTCGATCGCCAAATACCGGCGGAAGTTCGGCTACCTGTTCCAGGAGGCGGCGCTCTTCGACTCGCTCACGGTGGCCGACAACGTCGTCTTCGGCCTGCGCTATCTGCGTCCCGACATCTCCGAGACTAAGTATCGCGCGATCGCCACCGACAAGCTCGCGCTCGTCGGCCTCAAGGGGATCGAGGACCTCAAGCCCTCCCAGCTCTCGGGCGGCATGAAGAAGCGCGTCTCGCTCGCGCGCGCGATCGCGGCCGAGCCCGGCTACGTGCTCTACGACGAGCCGACGACCGGCCTCGATCCGATCATGTCGGACATCATCAACGATCTCATCCTCGACTTGAAGAAGAAGCTCGGCGTCACCTCGATCGTCGTCACGCACGACATGAAGTCGGCCTTCAAGATCGCCGACCGCATCGCGATGATCTACGAGGGCCGCATCCTGCAGGTCGGCCACCCCGACGTTATGAAAATCACGAACAACGAGATGGTCCGCCAGTTCGTGGAAGGCCGCTCCGAGGGCCCGATCAAGATGAAGCTCAAGGAGTACGACTAGCTGGCCCATGCAATGAATTTGCAATATAATCCAGGCAGAATTAAGGCGTCCGTTCCCGCCCGAGTAGGGGACGGTGCGCTACCGCACCGCCTAACCATTGTCGACTGAAGCCAAAGTAGGAGCGTTCATTATCGCGGGCCTGGCATTTCTGGGCATCGCGATCTTTCTGTTGGGCGACTTTACGTTCGAGCGCCGCTACAGCGAGTACGTCCTTTTCTCCGACGTGGCGGGGCTTTCCGACAAGGCCCCGGTGAAGCTCTCCGGCGTCGAGGTCGGCAAGGTCCGCCGCATCGAGCTCTCCGGCGACAAGGCGAAGGTCGTCGCGGCGATTTCCAAGGACGTCGTAATCTGGAAGGACGCGATTTGGTCGATCGGCTCGACCGGCATCATCGGCTCCAAGTTCCTGCAGATCGAGCAGGGGCATCCCTCGGCCGGCCCGCTGCCGCCCGACTCCCAGATCGACGGACAGGACCCGGTCTCCATCGAAAAGGCGCTGACGAAGGCGCTCGGCAGCCTCCAGTCACTGCTCGGCGACCTCAACGGTCCGCCGGGCGAGCCCGGCAAACTCGCGAAGAACATCCACGCGACGATGGAAAACGTCCGCAATCTCACCGCGAATTTGAGCGACATGATGGCCGATGCCAAGCCGGCGGTCACGCACTCGCTGCAGCGCATGGACGACATCACCGTCAAGCTCGACAAGCTCCTCGAGCAGACCAACACGATGATGGCGTCGATCAACCAATCCAAAGGCCCGGTCGGCGCGCTGCTCAACGACCAGGACATGAAGCAAGACATCAAGCAGACGGTCTCGGACGTCCGCGAGGCGGCCGGCACCGCGAAGGACATGCTCGGCCGCATGACCCAGTTCCGCGTGTGGTGGAACTACGACTGGCGCTACGAGCACGCGCTCAAGGGCGGCCGCACCGACATCGGCGTGAAGATCTCGCCCCGCG
>JACRDR010000371.1 GCA_016212845.1 Elusimicrobiota bacterium | reverse complement strand
GCGACGAGGAAGATGCCCGCCGCGACCATCGTGGCGGCGTGGATGAGGGCGGAGACCGGCGTCGGGCCTTCCATGGCGTCCGGCAGCCAGATGAAAAGCGGAACCTGGGCGCTCTTGCCGACCGCGCCGGCGAACAGCAGGAGCCCGACGGCGGTGGCCACTTCCGGACGCATCACGCCGACCTGCTGCGCGATGAGCGGGAGGTCCAAGGTGCCGACCGCCTGGAAGAGGAGCAGGATGCCCGCGTAGAAGCCCAGGTCGCCGAGCTTGGTCGTGATGAAGGCCTTCTTCGACGCGTAGGCCGGGCCCGGCTTTTCGAACCAGAAGCCGATGAGCAGGTAGCTGGTGACGCCCATGAGCTCCCAGCACGCGAAGACGGTCAGGAGGCTCGAGGAGACGACCAGGCCGAGCATCGCCGCCGTGAAGAAGCCGATGTAGGCGTAGAAGCGCTTGAACCGCGGGTCGTCGTGCATGTAGCCGAGCGAGTAGACGTGCACGAGGAAGCTGACGGTGGTGACGACGAACAGCATGAACGCCGCGGGGCCGTCGATGAAGACGCCCAGCTGGAACGGGATGTCCCCCACCGTGAACCAATCCCAGCGCACGATATACGGAAGCTCGAGCTGGTGCGACAGCATCGAGTAGAGGATCGACGAGGAGACGAGCCAGCAGAAGCCCATCGCGGCGATCGACAGGAGCGGCATGAGCGACTTCGGGCCGTCCTTGCCGACGAGCAGGACGAAGATCGAGACGAGCAGCGGAACCAGCGGGATCAGGTAGACGTAGTCGATCATGGTGTGGTTACCCGCGCAGCAGGTTGTAGTCCTCCGCGTAGACGGTCGAAATCTTCCGGTAGATGGAGAGCACGAGCGCGAGGCCTACCACGATCTCGGCGGCGGCGATCGTGATGTTGAAGATCGTGAATGCCTGGCCCAGCACGCCGTGCGCGTGCGGGACCAGGTAGCGGTTGAAGGCCACGAAGTTGATGTTCGCGGCGTTGAACATCAGCTCGATCGACATCAGGATGCCGATCACGTTGCGCCGGGTCAGGGCCCCGAAGAGGCCGATCACGAACAGCGCGGACGATAGGAAAAGATAGTGGGCGAGGGTCACGGCTTCACCTCACTATAGTGCTCTCCGGGACGTTCCGTCCCGGGTGCTTCGGTCTCTTCCTTGTCGTGGTGCGAGTAGAGAATCGCGCCGGCGAGCGCCGCGAGCAGGACGAGCGAGACGAGCTCGAAGGGCACGGCGAGATCGGTCAGCAGAAGCTTCGCGATCGCGCGGGTCGTCGGCTGCGCGGAGGCCGGGGCGGTCTGCGTCCGGTAGAGCGCGATGTAGCGGGCCATCCCCCAGAGCGCCGCGCCGGCCAAAAACACGCCGGCGATCCACTGCTGGTTGGTCTGCCGCAGGAAATTCTCGGACTGCCGCGCCGCGAGCAGCACGACGAAGAGGACGAGGACCGCGATGCCGCCGACGTAGACGAGGATTTGGGAGACGAACACGAAATCCGCGCCCAGCGTGGCGAAAATCCCCGCGACGCCGGCCAGGCAGAGGCCGAGCGACAGCGAGGAGTGCAGCACGTTTCGCAGAGTCACCACGCAAAGGGCGGCGCCCAGCGTTACGGTCGCGAGGAGGTAGAAAGCGATTTCTTGCATGTTACCTTCGGGCCTGGACGGTCTGAATCTGCATCTGTCCCTCGGGCGCCTTCCACTTCTTTTCCTTGCGGTCGAAGTAGCGCCCGATGAACTCGAAGCTCTTCTGCCAGCCTCGCACCATCTCGTCCCGCTTGGCGAAGAGCACCTCGTAGTCGAGGGAGTGCCAAACGCTCTTCGGTTTGGTCGGACAGGACTCCTCGCAAAGCTTGCAGAAATTGCATTTTCCGAAGTCGATGGAGTACCAGTCGATCTTCGCGGTCTTCTTCTTGACCTCCGGATTCTTCGGATCCGGGACGGTCGCGTTTTCGAGCAGCATGCAGCTCGACGGGCACGCTTTGACGCAGAGGTTGCAGGCGATGCAGGTGTCGGCGTCGAAAAGGAGGGCGCCGCGGAAGCGCTCGTAGGGCACGAGCTTCTCCGTGGGATACTGGACGGTGATCGCCGGGTACCACAGGTACTTCAGCGTGAGCCAAAGCCCTTTGCAGATCGCGGCGAAGGCGCTGCCGACTTCTTGGAAGTATTCGATCATCTTAGATGAAGAGCAGGTACAGGCCCGCGAGGGCGATGTTGGCGAAGCTCCAGGGGAGCAAGAACTTCCAGTTGAAGTCCATCACGCGGTCGACCCGGAACCGGGGGAACGTCCACCGGAACCAGAGGAACGTGAACACGACCCCGAGCACCTTGCCGAGGAACCACGCCCAGCTCGGCACCAGCGTAAACGGCGCCCACGGGAAGGGCGACGCCCCGCCGCCGAGGAAGAAGGCGGAGGCCAGGCACGAGGCCAGGAAGACGTAGGCGTACTCGGCCAGGAAGAAGAGCGAGAATTTCATGCCCGAGAACTCGGTGTG
This sequence comes from Elusimicrobiota bacterium, assembly GCA_016212845.1. Taxonomy (GTDB): domain Bacteria; phylum Elusimicrobiota; class Elusimicrobia; order UBA1565; family JACRDR01; genus JACRDR01. Next base: position 5,915 of record JACRDR010000371.1, on the reverse strand, counting down.
GAAGCCCGCGACGAGCTCGGATTCGGCCTCGGGGAGGTCGAACGGGATGCGGTTCGTCTCGGAGACGGAGGCGATCAGGAACGTGAGGAACGCGATCTGTCCGACGACCGGGTAGAAGATGAACCAGCGCGGGAGCACTCCCCCCCAGTAGCCGGCCTGCGCGTCGGCGATCCTCGTCAGGTTCAGCGAGCCCGCGAACATCAGGACGGGCACGATGGAGAAGGAGCGCGGCAGCTCGTAGCTCACGAGCTGGGCGGCCGAGCGGAGCCCGCCGAGCAGTGAGTACTTGTTGCCCGAGCCCCAGCCCGCCATCATTATGCCGATCACCGAGGCGCCGGCGACCGCGAAGATGTAGAGCGCGCCGATGTCGAGGTTCGCCGCGGAGAGTTCCTTGCCGAACGAGACCGGCGCGAAGGCCAGGATGCAAGGCGCCACGACCACGAGCGGCGCGAGCCGATGCACCCACTTGTCGGCCGAGACGGGCGTGATGTCTTCCTTGAGCAGCAGCTTGATGCCGTCGGCGACCGTCTGCAGGACGCCGTGCCAGCCGCCCACGTACATCGGGCCCATGCGGCTCTGGATGTGCGCGGAAATCTTGCGCTCCCACCAGACGAGGAAGATCGGCGCCACGAGGATGACGTGGAGCACGACGAGGATCTTGATCGCCGCCCAGACGATCTCGGCGACGATCCGGGGCGCGCCGTGCGCCGCGTTCTGCGCGACGATGAAGTCGTAGAGCTTCGGCGTCCACTGCGAGAGCTCGCCGACGGCGGCGGCAAAGCCGAGCCCGCCGAAGATGATGAAGACCAAGATCGCGGCGGACAGCTTGTAGCCCGGCACGTCCCAGACGTTCTTCCAGCGCTGCGTCGGCCAGTAGCGGTCGTTGGTCAGCAGCCTTCCCTTATAAGCGGGGTTGAACTCGGGCTTCGGCAGCTCTTTCTTCGGCGGCGGCGCGGGCTTGGGCGCGGCCGGAGCCGCGGCGGGAGCGGCGGCCGCCGGCGTGGGCGCCGGGGCGGGTTTGGCGGGCTCGGGCGGCTTCACGGGCTCGGCGGGTTTCGCGGCCTCGGGCTTCGCCGGCTCGCCGTGAGGCTTCGGGTGCTTTTCGTCGTGCTTCTCGGGCTTCTTCGTCACCGGTCCACCTCGCCCAAGACGATGTCGATCGAGCCGAGGATGGCGATGACGTCGGCCATCTTCTGGCCGACGAGCATATCCTGCAGGATCGCGAGATTGATGAAGCTCGGCGCCCGCACGTGCAGCCGGAACGGGCTCTGGCCGCCGTCGGAGACCAGGTAGATGCCGAGGTTGCCGCGGGAGCCTTCCACGTGGGCGTAGGACTCTCCCGGCGGCGGCTTCGGGACCTTCGCGACGCCCTTGGCCGCGAAGTCGCCGGGCTGCATGAGCTTGAGGCACTGCTCGACGATGCTCACCGACTGGCGCATCTCAGCCACACGGCAGAAGTAGCGGTCCCAGCAGGAGCCGGTCTTGCCGACCGGAACGTCGAACTTCACCTTGTCGTAGGCGGCGTACGGTTCGAAGACGCGGGCGTCGTAGTTCACGCCGGAGCCGCGGAGGTTCGGACCCGAGAGGCCCCAGGCGATCGCCGTGTCCTTCGGGATGAGGCCGACCGTCTGCGTGCGATCCATGAAGATCGGGTTGTACGTCAGCAGCGTGTCGTACTCGTCGAGCCGCGGCTTGAAGTAGTCGAGGAACTCCTTCGTCTTGTCGATCCACTCCGGGGGCGTGTCCATCATGACGCCGCCGAGGCGGATGTAGTTGTAGGTCAGCCGCGCGCCGCAGAGCATCTCGAAGAGGTCCAAGACCATCTCGCGCTCGCGGAAGGCGTAGAGGAACGGCGTGAACGCGCCGATGTCGATGCCGTACGTGCCGAAGAAGAGGAGATGGCTCGCGATGCGGTTCATCTCGCACATGATCGTCCGCAGGTACTGCGCCCGCTCGGGCACCTGCAGGTTCATGATCTTCTCGGCGGCGAGGCAGAACACGAGGTTGTTCGGCATCGCCGACACGTAGTCCCACCGGTCGGTCAGGACCACGCAGTGGTGGTAGCCCCGGACCTCGGCGAGCTTCTCGGTGCCGCGGTGGAGGTAGCCGACGTCGGGCACGGCCTTGGTGATGACCTCGCCCTTGATCGTGAGGCCGACCCGGAGCACGCCGTGCGTGCTGGGGTGCTGCGGACCGAGGTTGACGAACAGCTCGTCGGTCTTGAGATACTCGACGGGAGAAGCGGTAGTGGTCTCGGTCATCAGTCGAACTGGTCCGGGGTATGGACGTAGTCTTTGCGCAAGGGGTAGCCCTTGATGAAATCCGGGGTGAGGATCTTCGTCGGGTTCGGGTGCCCCTCGAATCCGATGCCGTAGAGGTCGAGCGTCTCGCGCTCCTGCCAGTCGGCGGCGGGGAAATGCTTCACGAGGCTCGGGACCTTCCCCCCGTCGCGCGGCACGTCGAGCTTGAGGAATACCTTGATCTTCTCCTCGAGGTACGTCAGGCAGTACTCCAGCTCGAACGCCTCGCGGTACGGGTAATTCGGCGTCGCGGTCGGCGCCTCGATCTGGGGCGTGGCGCCTTCGGGCAGAAACGCGTTAGGGTTCGGATCCATCACGAAGCCCTTCACGTCGATCGGCCCTTTGTAGTCGGTCGCGGTGACGATGTCCAAGTAGGTGAAGCCGAGCCCCTTGAGCCACTCGATCACGGGCTCGAGCTCGGCCGGCGAGTTGAGGCGAAGCGTCGCGTACGCCGGCGAGCCCTTCACCTCGACCGAAGCCTTCTGCACCTTGGGGAACTGGGCGGCGAATTTCGCGTAAAGCTCTTCGGCGGTCATTCGGCGGCGATCTCCCGGGAGCCCTTCTCCTGCTGCGGCGCCGCGCCGTGCGTGGCGGAGAGCTTCATCTTCATCATTTTTTCCTGCAATTTCAGGACGGCGAACTGGAGCGACTCGGGGCGGGGCGGGCAGCCCGCGATGTACACGTCGACGGGGATGATCTTGTCGACGCCTTTGACCACCGAGTACGAGTCCCAGTACGGGCCGCCGCAGTTGGCGCAGGAACCCATCGAGATGACGAAGCGGGGCTCGGGCATCTGGTGGTAGATTTTGATGATCGGGTCGGCCATCTTCTTGACGACCGTGCCCGCGATGATCATGACGTCGGCCTGGCGCGGGCTCGGCCGCGGGATCACGCCCATGCGGTCGAAGTCGAAGCGCGACGCGTAGGAGGCCATCATCTCGATCGCGCAGCACGCGAGGCCGAAGGTCATCGGCCACACCGAGGATTTGCGGCCCCAGTCGATGATGGTCTCGGCGGTGGTCAGCAGCATCTCCCCGCCGGGGAGGCCCTTCGCGACTCCGGGAAGCTTCTCTAGAACGATGCCCATGAGGTTTTCAGTTTACCTTTATTCCCACACCAGGGCGCCCTTGCGCCAGGCGTAGACGAGCCCGAGCAGCAGGACGCCGAGGAACACGAACATCTCCATGATCGCGACCGGCCCCATCGCCTTGGCCTCGATGGCCCAGGGATAGACGTAGAGCGTTTCCACCTCGAAGATCACGAAGATCAGCGCGTAGACGTAAAAACGGATGTTCGTCTTCACCTCGGTGGTGCCCTCGGCGTCGATGCCGCACTCGTAGGTGGTGTTCTTCAGCGGATCCGCGACCTTCGGGCGGAAGAGCCAGGCCGCGACGAGCGTGACCGCGCCGAAAGCCACGGACACGATCAAGAATCCGAACAGCGTCGCGTAGTCCTGCATCATCGGGATTGCTCCTTGACCTGTATCAAAACTTTGAACGCTTCGCCCATCCCTTCCGGGTGCAGCAGGGTCTTGATCTGCGCGCGCTGCTTGTAGGCGGCGACGTCGTTCGGGTTCTCGGACTCCGGCATCCAATTCAGGATGCCGCGGTCGAGGAGGAACCGGGAGAGCGTCGTGTAGGACTCGAGGGCGAGCGAGCGCTTCGCGCCGGACTCGATCAGGTCGTCGAAATCGACCGAGGCGGTGAGGTCCTGGCGCCCGGGCCGGGCGGTCACCTCGTTCGTCACCTGGTGCTTATAAAAGGAACGGGGCGGGTTCGGCGCGCCCGCACGGCCGAAGCGCTTCCCGTAGTCGATCGTCAGGAGCCAGCCGCGCTCGAGCCGCTCGGAGACCTGGCCGAGCCACGACTTCGCCTCGAGGTTCACGGCGTGGCGGCCGCCGTCGAGAAGATTGGGGCAGACGGCCTCGGCGACGGGTCCCAGCTCCGGCTTCGACAGCTCGCCGAGCTCGGCGCGGACGCCTTCGCCCCCGCGGATGCCGGTGCCTTCGGGGCCGGCGGTCTGGACGTAGACTTCGAACATTCTTCCATCCCGCTTCTGCAACAAATGAACCGGGAACGCGTCCACGAGCTCGTTGGAGAAAAACACGCCGGAGCACGCCGGAACGTCCTCGAGGCGGCTGTAGCCCAAGACCCGGTCGCCCGCGGTCGAGATGCTCTTGAGGAGCGCGGTTTCGGAACGCTCGACGAACACGTAGCGGAGAATGTCCAGCCAGCCCGCGTGCGCCTCCCGGAAGCGGCGCAGGATGGCGGCGCCCAGGCGGCCCTCTCCGGAGCCCATCTCCACGACGAAGTACGGGCCGGGCACGCCGGCGCGCTGGAGGAGCTTGAACCGCTCGACGATCTCGCCCGCGAGCACGCCCGCGAACGCCGGATGAAGCTCCGGAGCGGTATAAAAGTCCTCCGTCGGCGTCCGGCGCTCGTAGTAGCCGCCGGCCGAATAGAGGGCCGACTCCATGTAATCGCGGAAGGTAATCATGCGCCCCGGCACCTTCCCCAGAGGGCGGCCGAGGGTGGATTCGGCCGCGCGCAGAGAGGTCACTCTCTCAAGGAACCGCTCGGACCTAAAGGTCCTCTTTTCCGAGCGTCTTCTTGCTTCCGTCCGCCTTCACTTTCTCGATCGCGCTGTTGACGATGGCGGCGACCTTCTCGGAAAGACCGTCGATGAAATCACCGCCCGTGCGGAAACCGGCGTCCTTAACCTGCTTCTTCACCTTGCTGACGACTACGAGGGTCTCGGCCATGGTTCTCCTTGTGAAGCTTATGAAGGAAGAGTGACGATTCGATTGTACATAACCGTCCGCGAAAGCGTCAAACCGTGTTGATTAGTACTTATAGAGGAAAACGCCGGGGACAGTCCCCTCGTTCGGGTTCCGTTCGGGTTCAGCGGAGCGCGGTAGGAATGCGTTCGGCCAAAGACGAATCGAGCAGCGCCGCCTTATGGGCGTCTTTGCGAGCGGCGGCTTTCCGGTGCAGGTCCAACAAGACCACCGCTCTTCCCAGGTAGTACTCCCCCCGCTCGGGGTCGAAAGCGATCGCGGCGTCGAAATCCTTCAGCGCGTCTTCTTTGCGCCCGAGCGCGGCCAGGCACGCCCCGCGATCGCCTCTGGACTCCGCGGCGTCGCCGAGCGCGATCGCGCGGGAGGCGTAGTTCACGCAGGTCTGGTACTGGCGGGTCGTCCGCGCGGCCTCCGCGATCGCCGCGAAGGATCTAGGGTCCTTCCGATCCACGCGGATCGCGATAAAGAGGTCGTCGAGCGCGCCCTTGACGTTCCCCCCGGCGAGGCGCGCTCTCGCGCGGCGCACGCGGGTCTCGATCGCCGGCCCCTTCAACTGCGGCCGCAGATCGGGCGCGAGCGACACGGCGGCTTCGAAGTCCTTGAGGGCCTCGTCGAGCCGCCCCAATTGCGCGAGCGCCACGCCGCGGTTCGCCCGGGCGCCCGGGTTTTTCTTGGCGAGCTTCAGGGAGCGGTCGAAAGACTCGATCGCCTCGTCGTAAGAGCCGTCGTTTAGGAGGCGAATTCCGTCGGCTTCGGCCGCCGACGCGGACGGCGGCAAGCGAAAGCCCTTGCCTCCGTTGAACTTGATCTCGCCCCCG
>JACRDR010000377.1 GCA_016212845.1 Elusimicrobiota bacterium | reverse complement strand
GGACTCGCCTTTCACGAACCCGGCGGTCACGAAGACGGTGAAGGGGATGTTCCGCTCGGCTAGGATCGGCGCGGCGGCGTGCAGCGTGTCTCGAAAGCCGTCGTCGAATACGATCGAGACTTCGAGACGGTCGGCGGAGGGCGCGCCGAAGGGCGCCGGCGTCCAATGCTCGCGAAGGCTCGCGACTCGGTCCATGTAGCGCGCGAAGACGCCGGGGGTCACGCTCAGCCCGTATGGGTCGCCGGGGATGTCGGTGCCCACGGCGTGAAATAGGAGGACGCGTTGGCCGGCTCTCGGCACGGCCGGAATGCCGCCGAGTTTGTGAAACTTGGAGAGCCAGCGGTACGCCGTGTGCTTGAGGCTCACGACATCCCCCGTTTCGCGATCGCGGCGTCGGCCGCTTTGCGCAGCCAGTTCCAGCGCGCCCAGTCCCACTCGCCCAAGTACTCGAGAGGCGCCGCGCCGAAGCCCTTCTTGAAGTGGTCGACGCCTTTGGCCGCCTCGTTGGCCGGGTCGATGCCGCCGAAGTCGAGCGCGCGCACGCCCTCGGCCTTGAGGCGCTCGAGCAATTGCGGGATCATCGCGTAGGCCGCGCTGAGCTTCCGGCCCTCGAGCGAGGTGGCGGCCATCAAGTAGAAGGCGTTCTTGCCGGTCTTGAGCGTGAAGCAGCCGGTGACGGGACGGCCTTTCGACCGGCCCACCAGGATGCAGGCGTCCGGCCCGAAAAGGCCCGTCAGCTTCGGGATCGAGTCGGGCGGGAAGAGCCGGCCTTCCAGCGCCTTGGCGGCCGCCATCTCCTTATATAAGGACTGCATGGCGCCCCAGTGCTCCGGGGCCCGGCCCCAGAGCCACTCGAGCCCGGCGGCTTCCGCCTGCTTCACGTAGTAGCGGTGCTTGGAGGTGAAGGCCTTTCGCAGGTCCTCCATCGGCTTGGCAAGGTCGAAGCGGAGGCTGACGCCGCTGTTGATCTTTCGCGCCGGGCGCGAAAGCGCGCGGCCGCGCGCCTGGTCCCAGTCGGGGCTCGCGGGCCGGTGCAGGCGAAAGCGGGCGTAGACTCCCTTTTCGCCGGAGAAGGTCTCGAGCCAGGACTTGAAGAGGGCCGCGGCATCGCCGGCGCTCGCCCCGGGCAGTCCGGTCATCGGGCCGCCCGGCGCCCACGCGAGCACCCGGCCGAACGGCAGCCTCTTGAGGAGCGCCTGCAGGCCGGCGACCGGCGCGCCACCAAGTGAAGCGATCCAGCGCTGGGCGGTCCAGCCGGCCTCGCGCTTGAACTCGGCCCAAGCCGGAGATTGGAAGAGCGTGGCGTCCTCGGCGCGGTCGAGCAAGGCCGCCGACGCGGCGTCGTCGGCGCGGCGCCACGTCACCATAGGAACCTCACGCACCGCACGTCGCGCGTGTGGACCGGCGCGCCGGCCTCGAGCTCCCCGGGCAGCTTCGGCCACGAGAACACGTCGAGCCCAGCCGCGGCGAAATGCTCCTCCACGCGCGCGGCGTCGGAGGCGGAGGCACGGTACGCGTAGGTAAAAGGCGAGGTCCCGGCCGGAAGCGCGTCGTAGACGGGCTTGGCGCCGAGCGGTCGCGCTTTTTCGTCGCACCACGCCCAGAGCGCGCGGCGCCGCTCGACCTCCAGCTCGGGGTCGCCGATCGAAAGCGGTCCGGCGAGCGCGATCGGCGGCAGGGCGTCTCCTTCCGACGAGACGCCGCCGCCTCCGCCGCCGCGAGCGAGGCGGTGCACCCAGCGGAGCTTTTCCCCTCCCAGCTTGCGGCCGAGCGAGCGAAGTCCTTCCTTCACGCGCCACTTCGTGGGCACGTCGCGCTGGAAGAGCCCTTGGTCGGGAACGGGGATTCGGCTGCCGGGCGGGATCGCGAGCGCGCCGCCGTGCGAGAGCGCGATCGTCTTCCTCAGGCTGAAGACGCCGGCGTCGCCGCGCAGGCCGAGCCACGCGCCGTCGACCGCGCGCGAGAAAAGGCCGTGGGCGTTGTCCTCGATGAGGAGCGCGTGCGTACGCTCGACGTATTTCCGGAAAGGGGACAGGTCCTGCGGGAAGCCGAAAAAGTCGACCGCCGCCACCGCGGCGGCCTTCGGCCAGTCGGCGGGGTCGGCCGCGGGACCGAGGTCGGGCCGCACGGGGTAGAACGCCGCGCTGCACCCGAGGGTCGACGCGGCGTAGAGCGCCTCCTCGCAGATGAAGGCCGGAACCCGCACCGTGTCGCCACGCCTAAGTCCGCCCGCCGAGAACGCCGCCGACATGGCGTTGCGGCCGAGCCCGTAGTAGCGGACCTGCGCCGGCGAGAGCAGCTCGCCGAGAGTCCAGGGCGCCCGCGCTTCGGGCGGACAGTACACGGACGCGAGCGGGGCTTCGGTCACCGGCCCTTTCCCAGCGCCCACAGCATCGCGCGCGCGACGTTCTTCGGGTCCCACGGGCAGGCCGCGAGCATCTTCCCGACGTAGCGGCGCTGAAGTTCCGGGCTCTCGCGGTACTGCATGAGCTGCCCCAGCGCGGAGCGGTACACGAGGCCGAGCCGTCGGCGCATCTTGAGGCGCGCGCCGAGCGAGGGAGAGTCCCCGAAAGCGTCGCGGAAATGATCGCGGAGCAGCGCCTCGAGATTGCCGTGATGGTACTCGCTGCGCCGCGAGGCGGCGCGCTCGACGAGCTGAGACTCGCCCAGCGTCTTGGGCAGGAAATTATAGCGGGCGACCTTCGAGAGCCGCATCCAGAAGTC
>JACRDR010000048.1 GCA_016212845.1 Elusimicrobiota bacterium | reverse complement strand
TTCGGGGCCTCGGCCGACCCGCTGCGCCGCAGAAGGACCTCGACGCGGGCGACCAGTTCTTCCGGGCTGAAAGGCTTGGTGAGGTAGTCGTCTCCGCCCATCTTGAGTCCCACGACCTTGTCGGCGACGGTGTTCTTCCCGGTCAAGAACAGGACGGGCACCGTCGCGAGCTGGGGCTTCTGGCGGATCTCCTGGCACAACTCGAGGCCGTCCGCGTCGGGAAGGCGGCGGTCCAAGATGACGAGGACGGGGCTGTGCTTTTCCAAGAGGCCGCGGGCCTTGAAGGCGGTGTCGGCGGCGTGGATCCCGAACCCCTCTCCTTCGAGGACCTGCGAGACCAGCTTGAGCGTCGTCTTGTCGTCCTCGACGAGAATGATCGTTCCTTTATTCATGCCCTGTCCGTGCCCCAAGGATAGGCTCCTGGCGCCCGCCTTGTCAAGGACGCAAATGGCTGTTATACTGGAACCGCTCCTCACGCCGAGAGGCTGCGATTCGCACATGCTAATGAGATCGCCTCTCTACCTCGCGCTCGTCGCGATCATCGCGGTGTCCGGCTGCCACCGCGAGCCCCCGGACATTACCGAGGCTCAAGCCAAGGACATCGCCGACAAGGAGCAGCCCAAGTGGTGCGACTCCGAGGGCTTTCATTGCACGGATTTCCGCTACATCGGCAAGCAGCCCCCCGTCGAGGCCGGTTTCGAGTACTGCTGGCAATGGGGCGCGGACCTCTCTCCGAAAGCCATCCTGATGTCGGTGATGGTCACCAAGAAGGGCACGCCCGCCGTCCGCATCCAGGGCGTCCCTGCCGGCAGCCTGCCGGCGGGCGTCGGAGGCCTCGTCGCTTCCGCGCCGAAGCCGGGCGCTCCCGCGACGCCGGGGACTCCCGCCAAGCCGGGCGCTCCCGCCGCGACGCCGACGCCGGCGCCCGCGGGCGCTGCCGCCGCGACCGCCAAGACGCCGGCTCCGACGCCCGCGACGCTGGCCAAGCTCGATCCGAACGATCCCAAGCCGCGGACGCCTCCCCCGCTCGATCCGGCTCCGACCACGCCGCCGCCGCTGGCGCCGGATATCACGGTCGCGTCGAACTTCAAGGCCTTGGAGCCGACCCTCGAGGACGTGTTCCGCGCGTGCGAGACCGAGATCGGCATCCTTTGCCTTAGTTCGCCCTCCTCCGTGCCCCAGGCCCGGTCCTGCCTGAGACCCCACCGCGCGGCGCTGCGAAACGCCTGTGGAAAGATGGTGGGACTCAAGCGGTCGGACTTCGAAGACGACTGAGCCTCGACGGTTTAGGCTTTAGTCCCGCTGGAAACCAGGAAGGGATTAGTACGTATCCCAGCGGGTCAACTTCGTGTCGGTGTGCGTGCACATCAGCCAGATCGCCCCGTGGGAGAGGCACATGCTGGGACAGTAGATCGTGTACTCCCCGTCGTAGCCCCACCCGGTGCCGTCGTGCGCCGAGTCGTTGTCCTGGTGGCAGAACACGGCGGTCGTAGGCACGTGGTAGTTCGCCGTGTGATTTTGCGGAATCTTATCGATGTATTTCGGGACCAGGGTGCTGGTGAGGATGGTGGAGTTGGTCCCCCACAGGCAGTTGGGGTAGTTCCCCTCCTGGTCCCCATAATAGATCGAGAGTCCCGAGCGCAGGCGGCCGAGGTTGCCGCGGGTGGCGCCTTCCTTGGCCTTGCGGAGCAGGTTGGAGAATTTCGGGATCGCCACCGCCGCCAGCGTGCCGACGACGGCCACGACGATCATCAGCTCCAACAGCGTGAAGCCGAAAGGCCCTCTTTTCCGGGTCATTTCCACTCGAGGCTAAGTATAGCCCTGATAGGCGATTCGCGCAATGCCATCCTGGTCATACTCTAGCGGACCCGGTTCCCAGGAATCTCAACAATCTACAGCGGGATGTTGCCGCGGTTCTCGTGTTTGCCCGGGTCGCGCTTGTCTTTTAGGAACTTGAGAGCGCGGATCACGCGCAGGCGCATCTGGCTCGGCTCGATAACCTCGTCCACGGAGCCCGAAGACGCGGTCTGATACGGGGAGGCGAATTTCTCCGCGTACTCCTTGCAGAGACTGGCGCGGAGTTGGTCCTTCTCCTCCGGCGTCTTGCACGCCGCGAGTTCGCGCGAGTACAGGATCTCGACGGCTCCCTTCGGGCCCATCACCGCGATCTCGGCCGAGGGCAGCGCGAAATTGAAGTCCCCCCGCATGTGCTTGGAACTCATGGCGATGTACGCGCCGCCGTAGGCCTTCCGGAGCACGACGGTCACCTTCGGCACCGTCGCCTCGCAGTAGGCGTGGAGCAGCTTCGCCCCGTGGCGGATGATGCCCGCGTGCTCCTGCTGGACGCCGGGCCAGTAGCCCGGGACGTCGACTAAGGTCAGGATCGGGATGTTGAACGCGTTCAAGAAGCGGATGAACCGGGCCGCCTTGTCGGAGGCGTCGATGTCGATCGCGCCGGCGAGATGCCCGGGATTGTTCGCCACCACGCCGACGACGTCGCCGCCCATGCGGCAGAAGCCCGTCACGATGTTCTTGGCGAAGTGGTCGGAGACCTCGAAGAACTTGTGCTCGTCGGCGATCTGCCAGATGATGTGCTGGATGCGGTACGGCTTGCGCGGGTCGACCTCGCAGAACTTCTCGAGCAGCGGGGTCGTGCGCCGGATCGGGTCCGGGTTCGCGACGCGGGGCGCGCGCTCCCAGCGGTTCTGCGGCAGGTACTGGAGCAGCTCGCGCACCTGGCGGAAGCAGTCGGGCTCGGACTTCGCCACGAACTGGCAGACGCCGGACTTGGAGGCGTGCACGTTCGCGCCGCCGAGCGTGTCGAAGCTCACGTCTTCGCCGGTGGCCTGCTTCACGACGTCGGGGCCGGTCACGAACATGTGGCTGATGCCTTCGACCATGAAGACGTAGTCGGTGAGCGCGGGCGAGTACACCGCGCCGCCGGCGCAGGGGCCGAGGATCACGGAGATCTGCGGGATCACGCCGGAGCACTTCACGTTCCGGTAGAAGATCTCCGCGTAGCCGTCGAGCGAGTCGACGCCTTCCTGGATGCGCGCGCCGCCCGAGTCCAGCAAGCCGATGACCGGCACGCGGTTCTCGTAGGCGAGGTCCATGACCTTGCAGATCTTCATCGCGTGAGCGAGGCCGAGCGAGCCGCCGAGCACCGTGAAGTCCTGCGAGAACACGCAGACCGAGCGTCCGTTGATCGTGCCGAAGCCGGTGATGACGCCGTCGCCGGGAACGTTCTTGTCTTTCAGGCCGAATTCGGTCGCGCGGGTTGTGACGAGGAGGTCGAGCTCCTGGAAGCTGCCTTCGTCGAGCAGGTAGTGGATGCGTTCGCGAGCGGTGAACTTGCCCTTGGCTTTTTGAGCCTGCACGCGGTCGGGACCGCCTCCGGCGAGCGCCTTTTCCGTCGTTTCCTGCAGGCGCTGCATCGCGGGAGCGACGCCGCGGGGCTTCTTTAAGTCCGTGGGCTGTTCTTGCGTTTCCAAGTTACCTCCGGGAGAGGGCTACGGTCAGGCAGCAGTCTTGATAGCGGGTGTAATGCAAAGCGATCGGCTTGGCGCCGTAGGAGTTCCACCGGTCGAGCGCGCCGCCGGCCAGCTGGACGCCGCCGTCGGCCCGCGGCATGACGCCGCGCAGATCGACGGAGAGGCCCACGCCCAAGAGCTTGAGCACGGCCTCTTTGGCGGTCCAGAGACGGGTCAGCGCCTCGGAGCTTTGGAGCACGTCGGGCTCGAGCTCGCTGTCGTCGGCCATCAGCTCGCGCCACGACGGGTCCCGCGGCTCGATGCGCTCGAGGTCCATGCCGACGCGATCTCCGGGCGCGCCGAGCGCGCACGCGCCGAAGTCGCCGGCGTGGGCGAGGGAGATCGGCAGGCTTTCGTCGGGATCGCCGTCCTCGTCGGAGACGAAAGGCTCCCGCGTGTCGTGGCTGTCGATATGGATGTCGGCCGGCGCCAACGGGCGCCCCAGGGCCTGCAGGCGCCGCCCCACGACTCTCTTCGCCGCGACCCGCGCCGCCAGCCAGTCGCGCTTGCGCTTCGGGGTCTTCAAACCGGCGAGGGTCCGTTCCTCCCCCGCCGAGAGCCACCCCTTCAGGCTTTCCGGGAAGGACATCAGGACCTCGGCCTCGCCGATCGAGCAGAGCTCGACCTCGGCGGCGCCGAGGCGCAGCGGCGCGTTCTCGATCATCACGAGACCGCGATCATCCGGTAGTCGGTCAATTGGGCCCACACGCGGTGCTTCTCGTCGAAGACCGTCGCGTCGTAGACGCTCCTGCCCGAGGCGTCCGGCCCCTTGTAGACGGCGTGGATGAAGAGCCTCTGGGGGAGCTCGTCGGCGCGGGGCTGCACGAGCACGCGGCCGATCGAGTCGGGCAGCGTCATCTTCTTGGCGTACTTCAGGTCGCGGAAGCCGCAGGCCTGGAACGCCGCCTCGACGAGCAGCGGCGCGAACACGAGCGAGGCCGGGTCCTTCGCCCACAGCGCTTTCGACGGACGCTTGTAGACCGCGAGCGATTCCGTCTCGCTCACGCGCAGGATGCCCTCGAGCACCTGGAAGCTCGGGCCGTGGAAGTACGCCGCGTAAATCTCCTCCGGTCCGACCTCGAACTTGCCGGCCTGAAGTCGGGGCTTCTCTCCGGACCAGGACGCGGCCGCGCCCGACACGGGCTTCGCCGTGAAGTGGGTGCGCGGGCCGCCGAGCTTGATGCCCTGCGGCGTGAGGAAATCCGACTCGATGAAGAGGCCGTCCGAGCCCTGCTTCACGCGCACCGACGCGGGCTTGCCGCGCAGGAGCTTGATCGGAAGGGCGAACCGTACGTCGGCGAAGCCCGAGGGCACCTTGCCCGTCAGCTTCGCCTGCGTCTGGGCGAAGAGTTCGAGGCCCATCACGCCCGCGACGTACGGCGTGCCGGCGATCGAGTGGTCCGCGAGCCACGGGTCCTTCTCGTTGGAGAACTCGCGCGTGCCGACGCCGTCCGCGAAGGAGTCGAGGAGGAGTTTCCCCTTCGGCAGGGAGCGCGAGGCGGCCGCGGGTTCCGGAGCGGTCTCGACCGGCTGCGGCGCCTGCGGCGCGCCGGACATGAGTCCGTCGGAGTCGAGCTTCCCGAGCGCGCCCGCGAGGACGACCTCGTGGTGCTTCATCGGCCCGACCGCTTCCGCGAGGATCAGCTCGACCGCCGTCTGCGGCGGCATGAAGTCGATGCCTTGGGATTTGAGGTACGCCTCGACGCCGCCGCGGGTCGCCATGCCGATCTCGGCGATCGCGGTCAAATCCACCGTCACCGCGTCGGTGCCGTCGTTTCGCAGCCAGCCGCCGAGTCCCGAGAGGAACTCGCTGGCGGCGGCGTAGTCGGTCTGGCCGACGTTGCCGAAGCGTCCGGCGATGGACGAGAACATCACCCAGCGCTGGCCCTTCTTGGCCTTGAGGCTCTGGAGGAGGTGGAACGCGCCGTGCGCCTTCGCCTTGAAGATAACGTCGAAGCGCTCGGGCGTCTTGTCCGCGAGGAGCTTGGATTCCTCGAGGCCGGCCGCGTGGAGCACGAGGTCGGGCGCGCCGATCGTCTTCGCCGCGGCGGCGACCGCTTTGGCGTCGGCGAGGTCGCACGCGAGATACGTCACCGCGGCGCCGGCGGACTTCATCGTCTCGAGGTTGCGCTGCAGCTCGACCGCCTTCGAGACCTTGGAGAACTCCTTCTCGAGCAGGGCGGGCGTGGCCTTGATCTTCTTGTCGCCCTTGAGCTTGTTCCAGAGCTCGTTTTTCAGCTCTTTGAGCTCGGAGGCGGACATCGCGGCCCACTTGGCCGCGTCTTTGCCGAGCGCGGTGCGGCCGAGGACGTAGAGCTTCGGCTTCCAGCGCCGGGCGATCTCCTTCGCGCACTCCGCGCCGAGGCCCTGGCCGCCGCCGGTGACGACGACGACGCTCTTGGCCTCGAGGTTGTACTTCCGCGAGCCCGCGGGCTCGGCCACGAGCTTGAGGGCGAATCGCTTATTCCCCTCGTAGCGGACCTCGGCGGCCGCGTCGGCCTGCCGGAGCTCGGCGACGACTTTATCCGCGACCGCGGTCTCGGACGCCTTCGCGTCGAAGGCGAGCGTCTGCACGCGCAGCCGCGGCAACTCGCGCCGCACGGCCTTCGCGAGGCCGGCGACGGCGCCGGCGAGCGGGTGCTGCGCTCCCTCGCGGGACACGGTGACGAGGAACGCCCCGTCGCCCATCGAGGCGCCGGCCGACTTGGCCGCGGCGAAGAGCGGGAGCACGACGTCCCGGTACTGCTTCTCGAAAGCCGCGTTGGCCGCGTTCTTCTTGAACGTCCCGGTCGAGAGGCCGGGCAGGTAGATCACGCCGCTGGGCGTCGACTCGAACGGCTTGTAGATCGAGACGAACGACGCCTCGCAGCCCGCCTTCTTGAGCGCGGCGATGACAGGCTTCGCTTCCGCCGCGGACGCGGCGACGACGGCGACGCCGGACTCCGGCAGCTCGCGCGAGCCGGACGCCGGACGCGGATACTCGACGAGCGCCCAGCGCTTGAAATCGCCCGAGGGCTTGGACGTCTCGGCGGCCCGCGCGGCGGGAGCGGGCGCCGGGGCGCCGCCGCCCGACTTCAAGACGAAGCCGATGACGTGGCGCAGCGTCGGGTAATCCTTGAGCGAGAGGTTCTCCTTCTGCGGGATCGCGTATTTCTCGCGGAGAATGCCGATGAGCTCGGCCTGCTTCACGGTGTCGATGCCGAGGTCGGCTTCCATGTCGAGGTCGAGCTCGAGCATTTC
>JACRDR010000379.1 GCA_016212845.1 Elusimicrobiota bacterium | reverse complement strand
CCCAGGCTTAAGTTGTTGAGGGGAGCTGCTCGACGAGCGGCTTGTAGGTGTCCGGGCGCCGATCGCGGAAGAACTGCCAGACCTTCCGGACTTCCAGGATCTCGTCGAGGTCGATCGTAGAGGTGACGATCGCGTCCTTGCCGCGCGGGCCGACTGCCTTCATCTGGCCCCGGGGGTCGCAGATGTAGCTCTGGCCGTAGAACTGGCCGATGTTCCAGGGCTTCTCGCGGCCGACCCGGTTGATCGCGCCCACGAAGTATTGGTTGGCGACGGCGTGCGCCGGCTGCTCGAGCTTCCAGAGGTACTCCGAGAGGCCCGCGACCGTGGCGGACGGGTTGAAGACGATCTCCGCCCCGTTTAGGCCCAGGATGCGCGCGCCGTCCGGGAAGTGGCGGTCGTAGCAGATGTAGACGCCGACCTTCGCGTAGCGCGTCTCGAACACCGGGTAGCCGAGGTTGCCGGGCTTGAAGTAGAACTTTTCCCAGAAGCCGGGCGCGCAGTGCGGGATGTGGTTCTTGCGGTACTTGCCGAGCACTCGGCCGTCGGCGTCGATGACGACGGCGGTGTTGTAGTAGGTGCCGGTCTGCGGCGTCTCGTACATCGGGACGACGATGACCATCTGGTGCTTGCGGGCGAGGTCCTGCATGAGCTCCGTGGTCGGGCCGGGGATCGGCTCCGCGGTGTCGTACCACTTGTCGTCCTGCTCGGCGCAGAAATACGGTCCGTAGAAGATTTCCTGGAGGCAGAGGATCTGGACGCCCTTCTTGGCGGCCTGGTCGATCAAGCCGACGTGCTTATCGATCATCTTCTCCTTGATCTGGACGAGCGTGTGCTTGGGAGTGCTCCAAGGGCAGCTCGCCTGGATGAGGCCGATCTTCACTTTCTTCGCCATGAGGGTCTCCGTTACGACTGAATCCTTTCGTTGAGCGCCTTCAGGCGCTCGTTGACGGGCGGAATGCCCAAAAATTCCTTCTCGAACGCCAGCATCGTCGCGTCCTGCACGGGGAGCTTGAGCTGGTAGCAGCGGTCTTCCTGGCTGAACTCGAACTGCGTGCCGTAAATCTGGCCGTGGCCGACGCTCATGAGGAACCGGTCGAAGGAGGCGGCCATCAGCCAGCGCGACGTTCGGTGGCCGAGGATCGCCGCGATGCCGGCCATCCGGTGCGCGGTCAGGAAGTCGGCGGCGGTCTCTCCGTGCTGGAGGATGACGGAGGCGTAGTAGAGATCGTTTTTCGTCTTGATCTCGTCGAGCTCCATCATGACGTAGATGCGCTTGATGCGGTCACGGTCGCGCTGCTTGAGCGTGGCGAGCGCCTCGGCGGTGTCGTAGACCTTCTCGCGATCCGCCTGGTCTTCCTGGAAGATCTCCTGCAGCCGGAGGTTGTCGGTTTCGGGAGGCATCAGGAATGCATCCGTTTGTAGACTTCCTTGTAGCCCTTAAATCCGTTCTTGGTGTACTGCTCCCAGGTCAGCGGCGCGTGGCCGGTCTTGACGGGCGTCATCTCGATGCAGCCGTCGACGGGGCAGACGAGCGAGCACAGGTTGCAGCCGACGCAGTCCTCTTCGATGACGACCGGGACGCGCTTGCGGCCCTTAGCGGTCGGCTTCGCCGGGATCGCGATGCACTGGTGCGCGGTGTCGTTGCACGCCACGAAGCAGAGCTGGCACTCGATGCACTTGTCGGGCTGGATCTTCGCGACCGTCTTATGGTGGAGGTTCAGGTGCTTCCACTCGACGATGTTCGGGGCGGATAGTCCGATGAAGTCGTCGAGCTTCTTGAACCCTTTCTGGTCCATCCAGTCGGAGAGGCCCGCGTTGAGCTCTTCGACGATGCGGAAGCCGTAGTGCATGACCGCGGTGCAGAGCTGGACCGAGGAGCAGCCGAGCAGCATGAACTCGACCGCGTCCGACCAGGTCGAGATGCCGCCGATGCCGGACATCGGGAGGCCGCGGGTTTCGGGATCGTTACTGATCTGGCTGACCATGTTGAGCGCGATCGGCTTCACGGCGGGGCCGCAGTAGCCGCCGTGCGCGCCTTTCCCCCCGACCGCGAACTTCGGAGTCAGGGTGTCGAGGTTCACGCCCATCACCGAGTTGATCGTATTGATGAGGCTGACGCCGTCGGCGCCGCCGGCCTTGGCCGCGCGCGCCGGGTAGCGGATATCGGTGATGTTCGGGGTGAGCTTCACGAGGACCGGGGTCTTCGCGATCTCCTTGACGTACTCGGTGACCCGCTGGGTGTACTCGGGGATCTGCCCGACCGCCGAGCCCATGCCGCGCTCGGACATGCCGTGAGGACAGCCGAAGTTCAGCTCGAGACCGTCGCAGCCCGCGTCCTCGACGCGCTTGACGATGTCGTGCCACGACGCGCGCTCGCAGGGGACCATGAGGGAGGCCACCACCGCGTGCTTCGGGTAGCGCTTCTTGACCTGGTATATCTCCTTCAGGTTGTCGGCGAGCGGGCGGTCGGTGATCAGCTCGACGTTGTTGAGGCCCGCGATTTTCTGGCCGCCGATGTCGATCGCGCCGTAGCGCGAGGTGACGTTGATGACCGGCGGGTCCTCGCCGAGCGTCTTCCAAACCGCCCCGCCCCAGCCGTGGTCGAAGGCGCGCATGACCTGCTCGCCGGAATTGGCCGGCGGCGCGGAGGCGAGCCAGAACGGGTTGGGCGACTTGATGCCGGCGCAGTTCGTCGAAAGATCAGCCATTCAAGCGCTCCGCGGGATTCGGCGTTTGCACGAGCTTCTTGCCCTCGATGGTCGCCACCCAGTAGGCGTGCTCGGGGGCGGGCGTCTTCGCGCCCGTGAGCGAGGCGTGGATGTGCCACGCGGCGCGCTTGCCGTCGGCCGCGGCGTTGACCACTTCCTTGCCGCCGTTGATCGAGTCGCCGCCTGCGAACCAGCGCTTGCGGGACGTCGCGAGCGTCGTCGGATTCACGGCGATGCGTCCGCCTTGGTCCAGGCCCAGGCCGAGCTTCGACGCGAGCCCGGTCAGCTTCGATTGGCCGATCGCCTTGATGACGCGGTCGCACTTCACGTCGAAAGTCTCCTTCAGCAGCTCCAGGGAGCCGTCCTTCTTGAGCTTCGTCCGCTGAAAGCGCACGCCCTCGACCTTCTTCCGGCCGAGGATGGCGACGGGGGCCGCGTTCCAGAGAAACTCGGCGCCGTCGGATTTGGCCAGCGCGTACTCGAAGTCGTAGGCGGACATGTCCGACTCGCCCCGGCGGTAGGCCATGAGCACGCGGCCGGCGCCGGTGCGCTTGGACTGCGTCACCGCATCGATCGAGGTGTTGCCCGCGCCGATGACGATCGTCGTCTCGCTCTTGCCCAAGGGCGCGAGCTTGCGGCGCTTGACGTGCCAGATGAAGCTGAGGGCGTCCCAGACGCCGTCGAGCTCCTCGCCGGGCACGTTTAGGCGGTTAGTCGGCCCGAGTCCGATGCCCACGAAGACTGCGGAAAACTTCTTTTCGAGCAGCGCGGCGGTGACGTCCTTGCCGATCTCGACGCCGTCTTCGAGCTTGGCGCCGAGCTCGAGGAGCTTCTTCACCTCGTCGAGGGAGGTCTCCTGCGTCATCTTGTATTCGGCGACGCCGTGGGAGTTCAGGCCGCCGGGGACCTTCTGCTTCTCGAAGACGGTGACGGGGTGGCCGAGCCGCCGCAGGTAATAGGCGCAGGAAAGGCCGGCGGGTCCGGCGCCGATGACGGCGACCGGCTTGCCGTTGTCCTTGCCGGGCTTAAACGGCTCGAGGTCATTCTCGTGGAGATGGTCGGTCGCGTAGCGCTGGAGCCGGGCGATCTCGATCGGCTTCTCGTGCCAGGCGAGATAGACGCAGGAGCCCTCGCACAGGACCTCGACGGGGCAGACGCGCGCGCAGGAGTGGCCCAGGGCGTTCGCCTCGAGGATCGTCTTGCCCGAGCCCTCGACGTTCTTGGACGCGATCTGCTTGATGAATCGCGGGACGTCGATGTGCGTCGGGCAGGCCTGGATGCAGGGCGCGTCGTAGCAGTACAGGCAGCGGGAGCTCTCGAGGTGCGCCTCTTCCGGCCGCATGGCCGGCTTGAGCTCCTGGAAACGGACGCGGAACAGGTCGTTATCGGCCATTAAAAACGGTGCGCTGGATAACGAAAATTCTACTAAACGCGCCCTAGAGGAGCAAGACGAGGGCGACCACGACGAGGGCGGCCAATCCGATCCACTTCAGCATGCCCATGAGCCCCCCGCCGCCGCCGGACGAGCGGGTGGAGTTGTTGTTGCCGGCCCGGTCGCGCACGGGCGTGTAGACCGTCAGGCCGCCGAACGGCCGCTTGCCTTCGAAGTGGAACGAGGGATTGCTTCCGTCCGTCTCGGGCGCGGGGGCCGGGGCCTCGGGCTTGGCCTCGACCGGAGTCTGCGTCGCCGGGACGGCGGGCGGGACCGGGGGCGGCGCTTGGCGATCGCCGGCGGCGCTGCGGCGGCCGGTG
>JACRDR010000368.1 GCA_016212845.1 Elusimicrobiota bacterium | reverse complement strand
CTCGCCCATGGATCCCGACGACCGCGTGAACAAGGCCCGGTTCAACCTGCAGAACCCCAACGGCGACGAGGTGTCGCTGCGCATCTTCGACCGCTCCGGGTCGCTGGTGCGCTCCAACGGCATCCGGGACGCTTCCTCCGCCGGCGCGGCGATCATCCTCTACTGGGACGGCCGCGACGACAAGGGCGCCGTCGTGAAGGGCGGAGTGTAACTCTAAAAGCTCGACGCCGCCGGCAAGAAGATGACCGGCGTCGTGGTCGTCGCGAAATAGCCCCAATCTTGACGGGGCTGCGGCCCCACCCCATACTCCCGCCATGCGTTCGGGACCGGCCGTTCTATTGGGCCTCTCGCTGCTCGGCGCCGCCGCTCCGGCGGGCGCCTTCACGCTGACGTCGGTAGGCCCGCGCATCTTCGCCCCGATGGACGCCGACGACCGCGTCAATAAGGCGCGGTTCAACCTGCAAAATCCCGAGGGCGAAGAGATCTCCCTGCGCGTCTACGACCGCTTCGGCTCGCTGGTGCGCTCCAACGCCGTCCGGGACGCCGCCTCGGCCGGCACGTCGCTCATCCTCTACTGGGACGGCCGCGACGACAAGGGCTCGGTCGTGAAGGGCGGAGTCTATCTCTACAAGCTCGACGCCGCCGGCAAGAGAGTGACCGGGGCGGTCGTCGTGGTGAGGTAAAGGAAGGGCCGTCTTTACAATGAATTTACGACACGGGAGGGGGGCGCGCCCCATACTTATAAGGATGCGTTCACGGCTGGCCGCCCTATTGAGCCTTTGGCTTTCGGCCGCTCCCGCCTACGCTTCCTTCGAGGATCTCCCCGTCGGGCCCCGCGCGCAGGCCCTCGGCTCCGCCTACGCCGCGCAGGGCGACGACATCAGCGGCATGTTCGCCAACCCGGCCGCCCTCGCGAGCATGGGCCGCAACCAGGCGTTCCTGACGTACCAGAAGGATCCGAGCCTCACCGACGGCACGAACATGGGCCGGCAGGTCATCGCCTTCGGCTCGCCGTTCCGGTTCGGCACGATGGCGCTCGGCATCGACTCTTTCTCGGCCGGCTCGCTTTACTCCGAGCGGGCGATGATCCTCGGCTACGGCCGCCCGGTCGGCTCCAAGGGCACCCTCGGCTTCGGCATGCGAAACCTCTCCGTGAAGTACGGCTCCGACCAGTTCTCCGGCCTCAACAGCCTCCAGGGGAAGTCGAAGTCGGGCATGGGCATCGACCTCGGCTACCGCCACTACGGCAAGAAGGCGACCTACGCGATCGCGCTCATCAACGCCAACGAGCCCGACATGGGCATCAAGTCCTCGAGCAAGGTCGACCGCAAGATTTCGCTCGGCATGGCATTCCCGACGCCGGTGCTCGACTTCATGGCCCAGCTCGACAAGGTCGGCCAGGACACGCACATGAATTTCGGCTTCGAGCATTGGAACAAGGGCCGGCACCTCGCGGTCCGCGGCGGCGTGAACTTCGGCTCGCGCGACTACCGGAACCTCGGCCTCGGCTTCGGCTACGTCACCCGGGTCGTCACTTTCGACTACGCGCTGCTGCTGCCCTTCTCCGGTCTCGCGACGACGCTCGGCACCCACCAGATCGGCCTCACCTTCCAGTGGGGCAAGAGCGGCAAGGCGAGGAACCGCCAGCGCCCGGACGAAGAGGGGGAGGAGACCGGCGACGTCGTCAGCGCCCGCCCGCACCGCGCGTCCGACGACGAGCGCGAGCGCGCCCGCCGCGCCCTGGCCGACGCCCGGGCCGATATCCTCAAGGGCCGCTACAAGCAGGGCCTCGAGTCCATCCAGCAGTCGGACCTCGAGCTGATGTCGGACGAGGAGATGGCCGATCTCTCCCGCCTGATGAAGAAGACGGCCACCGTCGCCTCGATCTACCCGCGGCTCGAGGGCGGAGACGCGAAGACCAAGCTCGTTCGGACCGCGGTCGGCGCCTACATGAGCGGCTCGGGCAAGACCGCCGTCCACGCCGCGATCTTCGCCGAGCAGAAGTGGCCGGCCGACCCGGCCGTGAAGCGCTTAAAGGAGCTCATCGTCAAGGAGTTCCCGAGCGACGCCTTCGACGTCCGCCCTCTGCCCGAGGTCACCTTGGTCCAGCAGTTCCTCCAAGAGGCCCTCGAGCTCATCTACGGCGGCAAGTACGTCGCCGCCATTTCCAAGTGCAACGAGGCGCTCGAGCTCGATCCGGAGAACACCCTCGCCCTCACCCGCATCGGCTCCGCCTACTGGGCGATGGGCCTCGAGGAGCCGGCCCGCTCGTCCTGGCGCAAGGCGCTCGACCTGGACCCCAATAACGAGCAACTGCTAAGCTTCCTGAAGCGTAAGGCGCCGGCGGCGATCCGCCGCACCGGCAAGCAGGGGCCGACGCCCGAGCAGGAAGAGGAGTTCCGCAACGGCGTCGCCTACTACGAGCGCCTGCGCCGCGCGGGCGCGGACAAGCCGACGCTCGAGAAAATCCTGAAGAAGATGATCGACCAGTACGAAGGCTCCGGCGTCGACCTCGGCTACATCTACAAGGAATACGAGCGCCTGAAGACGCGATGATCGGGTGAAGCTTCTCGTCCTCGCGCTGGCGATCGCTTCGCCCGCATCCGCCGCCGTTACCCCGCTCGTTTTCCACTCCTCGGCCTCCTTCAACTCCGGGGCCAATCAGTCCGACCAGGCGCTCGCCGTCGCCGTGAGCAGCGCGAGCGACGTCTACGTCGCGGGCGTCGCCAACAACGACTTCCAGCTCGTCAAATACGACAAGCGCCTCAAGCAGCTCGCCGCCCGCACTTTCAACGCCGGCGGCGTGGAAACCGCCCGCGGAGTGGCGCTCGGGCCGTCCGGCGAGGTCGTGCTCGTGGGCGACGACTCGACCCGGATGCTCATCGTAAAATACGACGCGAACCTCATCTTCCACTCCTCGGCCGTGTTCACCGCCGCCGGCGGCTCGGGAGACAAGGCCCAGGCCGTCGTGATCGACGCCTCGGGCAACATCGTGGCGGCCGGATTTACGACCGTGGCGGGCGTCGCGAACGTGAGCGTCGTGCGCTTCGACTCGTCCCTGCGAGTGCTGAGCTCGGCGCTCTCTCCGGGCGCCCGTGCGTTCGGAGCCGCGCTGGACTCCTCCGGGAACGTCTACGTCACCGGCTTCTCGACCGGCACGGTAGACTTCACTACGCTCAAGTTCACTCCGACGCTGGGCGCGATCTCGTCGCGCAATAACATCGACTTCGGGCTGGCCGATCAAGGCCAAGCTATCGCGGTGGACTCCTCCGGCCGGGTCGCGGTCGCCGGCCACGTGATCAACGGCGGCGCCGGCACCGCCGCCCTTGCGGTCGTGCGCTACGACTCGAATCTGGTGTTCGTCACGAGCACCTCCTTCTCTCTCGGCGGATTCATGCAGGGGCGCGGCGTCGCCTTCGACTCGAAGGGCAACGTCATCGTGGTCGGGTCGACGGTCCAGGGCGACCCGTCGTCGATCCTCGGCCTCAAGTACGCGAGCAACTTGGTCCTCGTCAGCTCGACGACCCTGCTCGACCAGGTTTCCGATCACGGCAACGCGGCCGCGGTCGACTCGAAAGGGAATATTTTCGTCGCCGGCGACACCAACGACGGCGTGCAGGTCGACTTCACGACCGTGCGATTCATGGGCGCCCCGGCCATCACCACGGTGCAGCGCTCGACGCAAGGGGCGACCAGCCTGATTACGGTTTTCGGCGACAACTTCGTCGGCCAGAACCCGGGCATCTTATTCAGCTCGGTTACCGTCGCCACGCCGGGACTGAAGATCCAGGGCTCCGCCTCCGACTCGGTGGAACAGCTGCGGTTCAGCGTCATCGTCTCTTCCTTCGTGGCGCCCGGAACCTACGCGCTCACGATCACGAATCCGGACGCCTCGAGCACGACGGTCACGAACGGGCTCGAGGTCGTGGCGACCGCATCGATCAACCCGGCCGGCGCGCAGGTCATCGATTTGACGGGCCCCGGCGGGCCGATCCGGTTCATCACGCCCGCCGGCGCGTTCGCGGCGGCCTTCGACATCGTCGTGACCAGCCCGGCGGCCGTTCCCGAATTCGGCTCGCTCATCGATACCGGGCTGCATTTCCAGGTGGACGAGGTCCCCGTGGTCGCGCAGCCTACGCAGGACGTCACCGTACAGGTGACGTACCGCCCGCAGGACGTGACGGGCCTCGACGTCGAGACTCTGGCGCTCGCTTACTACGATCCCGCGATGCTGGCGTGGGTGCCGCTGCTGTCCGACAAGGACACGGGCACGCGGAAGGTAACCGCCCTCACCCGGCACTTCACGCTCTGGGCGCTCGTGTCCCAGCCCAAGTCCGGGGACGGCGGGCAGGTCCTCATCGCCCCGAACCCCTATAAGCCCGGCAGCGGCGGTCCGTTCGACGACGCGCCGACCGGCAAGGGAATCCTGTTCCGCAACTTGCCCGACCAGTTCAGCCTCAAGATCTACAACGTCCTCGGCCGGACCGTCTTCGAGCGCAACGGCGGCTCGGTCGGCGGCAAGTTCCGCTGGGACACCCTCGACATCAACGGGACGCTCGTCCCGAGCGGCGTCTACATCGCGATCATCACGCGCTTCAACGGCGCCCTGGTCTCCAAAGGCAAGTTCGCCATCGTCCGCTAAACCCGGCCTCCCCGGTCGAGTCCGTAACATTCTCGCCATTGCGGGTTAGATAGGCCGCTGTTATACTTTTCGCGAAATGGCGGCCCCTCGTCCGCCCAATCCGGCCTCTTCCGGCCGGAGGGGCGATTATCATCTCCTGTACCTCGCTCAGCAGCAGATCGAGCAGCTGCAGCTGTTCGCCGCCCGCCTCCAGCAGCAGATCCGCAACCTCCAGGCGCAGCTCCAGGACGCCGACGACAAGGTCGCCGAGAACAACCGGGGTTTCGTCGAGCGGGTCAAGCAGGCGGAGGTCCTGCGGCGCATGCTCCCGAAGCTTCGCGAGCGCCTCGAGCAGCTCAAGCCTCCGCCGGGAGCCAAGCCCGATCTCCTCCGCGACAAGAAGCTGGTGAAGATGCTCACCAAGATCTCCGCCCGCATCGAAACGCTCGAGGCGGCGCACGACAAGCAGCTGAAGGAGGCGCTCAAGCCGAAGTCGAAGGTTCCGCCCCAGCCCGCCGCCGACGACATCCTGGGCGGCGGCATGGGCGACGGCGACCTGTCCCTCGGCGGTCTCGACGAGGGGGGAGGCGGTCTCGAGCTTTCGGCGGAGACGGACGCCCCGGCCGAGGCGAGCCCGGAACTGCTCGAGGCCGAAGACGCGTTCGGCGATCTGGAGCTCGACGGCGACGGCGGCCTCGACG